>JAQTQJ010000007.1 GCA_028712255.1 Candidatus Omnitrophota bacterium | reverse complement strand
CCTTGTGGCTCATCGTAAGAATCTCCTCTTGCGCCATAATGCCCCTCCTTCTAAAAGGCATTATAGCAGTTTAAAAATAGGACATTCTTACTTTGCTAATTTAGGACATTATTATATTGCGATTACATATTAATATTAGTGATTCCCAAAAATTTTCCAAGTGTCATTGCGAGGAAGGCCAAGCCCGACGAAGCAATCTATTGTTTAGATTGCTTCGCTCGCTACGCTCGCTCGCAATGACACCTTTGGAATAAGTATCATAAAATCAATATATTACAAAGAATCTTTGCTAAATTCTGTAGAAACTATTCTAATATTAAGACTTAAATTTTAACGCAAAGCGAAGAGCTCTATAGAGGAGGGGGTTAACGAATACTTAATGCACAACACCTTCTTTTTTAATTACTTGCAGCACAGTAATAAGTATAATTTTCATATCAAAGATAAATGAACGGTGAAGTTGGTAATATTCATCGAATTCGACTTTTACCGGAATCGGTAAATTGTCCCTTCCATTAACCTGAGCCCATCCGGTAAGCCCTGGAATCAAACGATCAATCCCCTTTGCAGAACGCAAAGCCACTAAATCGTCCTGGTTAAACAAAGCAGGCCTGGGGCCAACAAAGCTTAAATCACCCATAATTATACTGAACAATTGGGGTAATTCATCCAGGCTAAATTTTCGTAAAATTGAACCTACGGATGTAACATAGGATTCAGGATCTTTAAGTAAGTGCGTGGCAACAGCCGGAGTGTCTATACGCATGGAACGAAATTTAGGCATTTTAAATATACTATTATTTATTCCTATTCTATCCGACCAATATAAAACCGGGCCTTTAGAATTGAGTTTAATAACAACCGCTATAAAAATCAGAGGAATAAATAATACGGCTAAAAGCAAAAATGAAAAACCAAGATCAAAAATCCTTTTAGATAATAAATACATCATAGGCCTATTTGCGCACAATATCCTTCGATAACAAAACTTTCGCTACATTCCCTAACAACTTTTAATCTCGCATTTTGCCCCATCTGTTTTCTCTGGGCCTCGGGCATCTTCATCATCATATCCATTGCTTTGGTCAATTCAAATGAATTCCTTACCTTGACTAGAAATCCCGTAATTCCATGCTCAACTACAGCGCGGCATCCCGGAACATCACTGGCTATAATAGGTAATTCCATCGCAGCAGCCTCCATTAAAGACTTTGGGATACCTTCACGATAAAAAGTGGGTAAAACAACGCAATCGCATTTTTCTAGAAACGGCCTGACATCAACTGCCTCACCCAAATATTCGATAAGCCCCTCTTTAACCCATTTTTCAATTTGATTTTTGCTAATCCCGGAAGGATTACCCTTATCTATCATGCCTAAAAAATTTACCTTCATTAAAGGATACCGTTCCTTCAACGTACGCACAGAATCGATAAGCTCTCGGATCCCTTTATCCCAAATAATCCTTCCCATATATAAGAAAACAAACCCTTCTTTATCGCTCTTACTGCTATTAGGTTTAAAATAATCGATGTTTACCCCGGAACCGGGGACAACAACACATTTTTTAGAATTAATTAATTTTTTGTTCAAGAATAATTCTAAATCATCTTTATTCTGAAAAAAAGTTTTGGTTGCATAAAAACCTGCAAATTTATAAAAAATAAGTAGAAATTTTGTAAGAAAACCCATTTTGATGAACAAATGCCCCAGGCCAGAGTGGGTATTGATACACCGACGGCCAGTAAGACAAGCAGCAATGGTTCCATAAAGGAATGGTTTGGTAGAATTATGGAAAATCCAATCTGGCTTTTCTTTTTTATATATTTTTATTAAAGTAAAAAGCAGCAACAAGTCCTTAAAAACATTCGTGCCTTTTCTTTCCAAAACAATTGGAATATATTTAAAACCCAACTCCTGCAGTTTAAAGGTATATTCATCATCGGCCGCACAAAAAATAACTTCATGCCCGCGATTTTTAATCTCAACCATCAATCCTCGCCGAAAATTAAAAAGCGCCCAGGATATATTGGAAACAAAAATTATTTTCATATATTTATTAGTTATATTCTAACCAGGAATTAAACATAAGTATATCCCATAATTCATGCTGCCAATTATTGATACCTTTCTTATGCTCTTGCCATCTTTTAGTTATTATGGAAGAATCAAAATAACCTTTTTTCTTCAAATAGTCAGCTGATAATAGATCATCCGCCCAGTTCCCTAACGGGCCTCTCAACCAGGTATCAATAGGAATAGCAAAACCCATTTTTGGCCTATCCCAATAAGCTAAAGGCACGTATTTATTGAGAATATTCCTTAGCACGGATTTGGATCCTGTTTTATTGATAATCATCTGCGTTGGTAATTTCCAGGCAAATTCCACCAACCGATGATCTAAATAAACCGCCCTACTTTCAAGCCCTACGCTCATACTGGCGCGATCAACTTTGGTCAATATGTCATTGGGTAAATAATTAATCGTATCGAAATACATCATCTGTCTCTTATAGTCGGCAAGAAAACTTAATGAATTTTTGTTTTCTAGCTTATTAATACCGCCGTTTTGGCCTAAAACTATTTTTTCAGGCTGCTTCCAATGAGATGTTAAATTCAAATAAGCTGACTCGATATTTTGAGCTGATAAAACATCTAAAAATTTCTGAAATTTTATCCCGGGATTCCTTATTTTCAGCTTTGCCGGCAGCATAAATTTTAATTTTTCAAAAATATTTTCGAATGAATCCGCCGAGCAGGTTAAAAACAGGTGTGCTAATAATTTTCTAGAGCCATAAGGAAGCCAACACAGCTTTTTCCATATGCTTTCAAGCCAGATGTACCTATTATATCCGCCGAATATTTCGTCCCCTCCGTCACCGGAAAGGCATACCGTAACAAATTGCCTGGCCATCTTTGAAACTAAAATAGTCGGTATCTGCGAAGAATCAGCGAAAGGCTCATCATATATTTCGGGTAACCCGGGAATAATATCCAGGGCATCTTCGGCGCTAGCATAAAGGCTGGTATGAGTTGTTCCTAAAGGTTTGGCTATTACACGAGCATCTTCTTCTTCATTATATCTTTTATCGCCAAAACCAATCGTGAATGTATTTATAGGCACGCTGCTCTGCGCCTGCATTAACGCGGTAATAAGCGAAGAATCGATTCCTCCCGATAAAAAAACACCTAAAGGAACATCTGATTCCATACGAATCTTAACCGCATCTTTAAGTAAAACTTCTGCTTCTATCAGCGTTTCTTGTGGATTTCTATCCCATCTAATTTTATCAAAATCTTTTGCTATATCAGAAACAGACCAATAAGCTTTAGTATTAATACTTTTATCTTCAATCTTAAAAGTTAAAATTTCACCCGGCAGGAGTTTTTTAATATTTTTGTATATCGAGTAAGGCGCAGGTATACAATTATACCTTAAGTATAAAGTTAAAACTTGCCGGTCCACTTCTCCAATAAAACCCGGAAATTTCTTTAAAGCCTTGAGCTGCGAAGCAAAAACAAAACCATTGTTGATAAATCCGTAATAAAGCGGCTTTTCACCCAGGCGGTCCCGGCATAAAGAAAGTATTTTATCCTGCCTATCCCAAAGAGCAAAAGCAAACATACCGTTAAATTTTTCCACAGCGCCCTGAAGGCCATCACGGCTAATCTGAGCAAGCATAACTTCGGTATCTGAGTGTCCGCGGAATTTAAATCCACTTAATTCCAATTCTTTACGCAGAGCCCTAAAGTTATAGATTTCGCCATTAAGAACAACTACGTAGCGGCCACAAGATGACTCCATTGGCTGATGGCCTGCAACAGATGTATCAATAATCGACAGGCGCCTATGCCCTAAGGCTACTGCAGAGTTTTCATCAACCCAAACTCCTTTATCATCAGGCCCTCTATGACGTAAGGCATCCGACATGCCAGTAACAATTCTAACTAAATCACTATTTTTTTTGAAATTCTGCTTATCTATAAATCCAACAATTCCGCACATAAAAAGTTTTCTGTTGAGAAAATGGCTAAACCTAATGCAGTTTACCTTGTAGTTTATAATGGTGAATAAATTTCCATACACGGATAGGTAAAAACGCAACCAGATACAATAAAAAAAACTTAAAATTTATAAATTTGTAAGGCTCAAGCCTCAATCTGGCTAACCAGGAATTACCTCTTTCCATATTAACTTTTGCACACCAATATCCTACATTTGCCTCAAAATGCCTAAAAGCATTACGATATTCATTTGTATTAAAATCTTCAATCTTACTGAATTTATCTTTAATATAATCCAACTCAACTAAGTACCTATGTTGTAATTTCTGGCTGCTCATATGCTGATGTATCCGGTAAGTTGCCAGCGGCTCATTAATATAGGCGGCTTTAGATTTTAAAAGAATACGCATAAAAAAATCAAATTCCTCTGAAAGTTCAAGGCTATCGTCAAATTTTAAATTCAGCCTTTTAATTGCATCCATACGCACCATTACCGTCTGCAGATTAGCAGGATAATGCGCTAGAAAAGACCCGAAAACTTTTCCTTCCGGTTGCCGGCCATGTAATCCCAAAATCAAATCTCTAGCCTTTGGCATAATTACTCTGTAATAATTTGAATAGATAAAATCTATTTCTTTTCTCTCCATCATCAAAGCTACCTGTTTGGAAAGCTTTTGCTTTAGCCATAAATCATCGCAATCAAGAAAAGCAAGATACTCTCCCCTGGCCTCTGCCATAGCCAGATTCCTGGCTTGGCCCAGGGCAATAGCAGTTTCCCCTTTAAAATAGCGTACCTTTTCGCCATAACTTCTTGCTATCGCTTCACTATCGTCAGTAGAAGCATTATCCCAAAAAATTATTTCCCAATTCGCATAGCTTTGAGCAAAAACGCTATCGATAGCCTCTCGTAAATACTCTCGGCCATTTCTGCAATTCATCATGATGCTCACAAGAGGATTATTATTGGAGGAGTTACTCATGGATTATTTCCAGATATAAGGAATTGTTGAATCGGTAGGATCTAATCTTACAATCTCATTGGGGTCATGAGGGATATCGGCACAATTTGTAACAAGAGAAAGCGGCTCTGAGACCCCTTTAAACCCATACCACAACAGAGGCGGAATTTTTATTAAAGAATAATTCTCTACTCCAGTATCAATTTCCATAACCTCGCCGTTAGTAGAAGAATCCTTTCTGTCGTCAAAAATTACAAGCTTGATCTTACCTATCGGAACTGCAAAAAGCTGAGTCATCTTTAAATGCTTCCGCCATGCCTTCACCATGCCCGGCTTTATTTCTGAAAAATAGACTTCACCGAAAGAGTTAAAATACGAAGCATCGCAACGTAACATATGCATAACATTGCCGCGAGGATCAACAATTTTTTTTAATTTTTCAACAAAAACGCCATCAATCATATCTTAGACTTTCGCCCAGGCAAGCTTAAGCCCTTGCGCCTTAGAAATATAATATTCTATCTGTCCTATTGTAAAATCCAACATATTTTTATTTTTATCTTTGTAGTATTTCTCATACCACTCAGCAGTCATCTTTATGCTCTCCGGAAAAGTCAACACAGCATACCAATTCAAAGATTTTAAAGCTTTATCGCTGGATACTTTTAAAAACAAACTTTCTTTTGATCCGCTTTTTTTCGGTAGGTATTTCCATTTATTACTTCCACCAAAATTTTCTGAAAATAGCTTAATAAGTTCTCCCACTGACTCGCTTACCTTATAATCCGGGCCAAAATTAAAAGATTCACCATTTAACTTCCTGGACTCCGAGACCCTTTGGCCTAACCATAAATATCCGCTTAACGGCTCAAGGACATGCTGCCATGGCCTCGTAGCTTGAGGATTTCTTACACATACCACCTTATTCTCACTCCACGCCCTGACGCAATCCGGGATAATCCTATTTAAAGCCCAATCCCCTCCTCCGATTACATTACCAGCCCTTGCCGTAGCCATTCTAAAACCATGTTTTGAATCTTCAGCATAAGATTTAAAATAAGCTTCACAAACTAATTCAGCACAGGCCTTTGATGCGCTATAAGGATCCCAACCTCCAAGATGATCGGTTTCCCTGTATCCCCAACTCCAACCCATGTTTTTATAGCACTTATCACTGGTTATGATTATAGCGATTGTATCTTTTGAAAAATTACGTATACATTCTAAAATATTAACCGTTCCTAAAACATTGATTGCAAAGGTTTCTTTCGGGTTAAGATAAGCCACGTTCACAATAGGTTGCGCAGCTAAATGGAAAACAAAATCAAAGTTATTTTTAGTAAAGATCTTCTTTAAAAACTCATAATCACGGACATCACCATCTATATGATTAACAAGCTTGTCCACCCCGCATACGGAAAATAAACACGGTTTAGAAGGCAGGTAACTAGAAAATCCCGTAACATCAGCACCTAATAATGTCAGCCAAATGGAAAGTAGCGAGCCTTTAAAACCCGTGTCGCCTGTGACTAAAACCTTTTTTCCCTGATAAATATTCTTAAAAATTGAGTCAATTTTTTTATTTTCCATATAAAACTCCGGATTTTATTATATCGATTAATAACCAAGCGAACAAGTCATTTTTTAGTAAAAAAACTCTTTATCTTTTCTATTATATACTTTTGATCCTTGTCGGTAATATCTGGATGTAACGGTAGGCTAAGCAATTCACTGTAAATTTTCTCTGTTACTGGTAACCTCACCTTTTGTTTGCCATAGTAGCTAAGTAAATGATTGGGATAATAATGTGCCGCGCATTCTATGTTATTATCAATTAAATACTGTCTTAAGCTATCCCTCTTGCCATTTATAACCTTTATCGGAAATATATGCGGCACAATTTCATCATAATCATTCGGAAATAACTCGATATCAGTAATCAAACCCAATTCATTATGGTATTTCTTAGCTAACTTCTGCCGAGAAGGTTTAAATTCCTTCTCAAACCTTTTAAGCTGGCTCAATCCGATAGCTGCAAATAAATTACTCATATGATAACGGAACCCCTGATGGAATACGTCAAACTCCCAGCTTCTTTTGCCTTGATACCTGGCTTCGGTATCTTTATGCACGCCTAAAAGCCTGGCATCCATCACAAATTCAGCTACTTTTGCATCTTTAGTTACAACTGCCCCTCCTTCACCACAAGTGATATTCTTAATACCATCAAAACTAAAACAAATTACATCGCCAAATGAACCGACCTTTTTACCTTTATATACTGTCCCAAAAGCATGCGCAGCATCTTCTATAACCCTGAGCCCATGTTCTTTTGCAAATCTATAGACTTCTTCAAGATTACCGGTTCTGCTGGCATAATGAACTGGCATAATTGCTTTAGTTCTTTTAGTAATTCGCTTTTTGGCGTCTTTCAAATCTATCATACAGGTTTCCGGTATAACTTCACAAGCTACAGGGACAGCTCCTACAGCGCTTATTGCCTGAAAACAAGCCACAAAAGTAAGCGATTGTACCAAAACTTCATCACCAGGAACAAGGCCAATACTCATCAGGGCAAGGTGTAACGCGGCAGTTCCGGAGTTAACACAAATAGCTTTACCTGCGCCGATATATTTTTCGATAGACTTTTCAAAATCCCTGACAAAACTTCCCATCCCAAGATAAGAATCATCAATTACTTTACTTAATGCCTTTTTCTCTAACAAACCAACCACTGATTTTGAAAGCCTGATATTTTTTTTCATCTCAATTTAGCCCAATCCTTTAACCGGATAAAATTTAATATCTTTTTTATAAAAACTCCCGGATTTCTTAATAATTTTACCATACAAACCTTAAAAAAGACGAAGGGTTTATTTTTCAAAAAAGATATTAATAGAAACTGCTGACCGTCCGCAAGTATTTTTTTGAGCTTTTGGGTACCTAATCCATCTGTTGATATTGAAAAGCTCCTGATATAAAGATCATCTAGAGAAAAATCTGGACGAAATAATTGCCTTTCTTTACACAAGTCATACAGCTCTGAACCAGGATATGGTGTTGCGATTGAAATATGAGGCGTATAAATGCCCAGTTCTGCTGCCATCCGAAAACTATCCCATATCTGTTCTTCGGTTTCACCGGGCATACCAACAACTAAAAATATACCAACATCCAAACCTATTCTTTTAGCATATCGTACGAGCGGCTTGACCTTTCCAAGATTTAATGGCTTTTTAATAATTGTGTCTAAAACATACTGATTCCCGGATTCGAGAGCAAAATTTAAACCACGACAGCCGCTTGCTTTCATCTTATCAAGAAGATTTTCATTAAGTGTCCATGCGGCAATGCCATTAGGAGTATCCCATTCCATATTCAAATGTTCACTGATCATTAAATCAAATATCTCCTCTGCACGCTTCGGATTTAAAGTTAAGTTATCATCTTCAAACATTATCTCTTCGATACCATATGTTTGTTTTAGTCGTTTAAGCTCCTGAATGACATTTTCCGCTGACCGGTAGCGAAAACCCCTGCCCCAAACCGCATAAGCAGAACAAAATGTGCATTGCGCCGGACAACCACGCGACGTTATAATAGGCGAGAATCGTTTTCTCCTACGGTTACCATGAGAAGCTTCTAATCCAAAATACTTTTCCATGTTTAAAAGATGCCAAGCTGGAAAAGGCAAAATATCTAAATTTTCAATAAACCTGGTTTTGGGTATAATTTTAATTTCTCCGTTTTCTCTATAACCAACCCCATCGAGAGCAAGAATATCAGCTTCTCCTTCAATCAAATGTACAAGCTCAATTATAGTCCAATCTCCCTCTCCTATAACCACATAATCAACATTCTTATCAGCAAGAACCAACTCTGGCATCACCGTAGGATGCGCTCCTCCAGCAACCGTTATAATATCCCTGTTAACTTTTTTAGCGATTGAATAGATTTTATGCGCATTTTCACGTTGTTTCGTAAATAAATTATTAACCCCTACTATATCCGGAGAATAATGCCGGATGATCTTTTCAATATCTTCAAACGAAAGGCCAATCCGTATTAAGTCATCTGTTACTTTAATTCGGTTATCCCAACCCTCAATCAAACAATCAACTATTTTTACTCCAATGCCATTTTCTTCAAGAATTGCTCCCAAATATCCCAACCCTAATGGCGGCAGAGGATTTATGTCTATCCTATCTTTAAAGGTTATGGCTGGTGGAATAAATAATAAAACTTTTTTTATCTTTTTCATGATAATTTATTGATAATGTGATCAGTCCCTCATAATAAGCTTGAAAATAAATAGTTCTGGAATAAATTTAGGTTTTATAAAAAATATTCTTATTTAGATACTTACAAGCTCTTCCCGGAATACTAAAAGGCTCTTTCAAACAGGTCAATAACTTAGCTTTATAATTAATCTTTAGCGATTCATAAAATACCATTTTCCTCAATTCATCAGCGCTCCAATCGGAACCGAGAATATTGTACTCATCAGAACACTGCTCAATCTCATATGATCTCAATAGTCCCTTTTCTTTTACATAATTATAAAGCGCGGAACCTGGGAATGGGGTAGCCACAGAAAAATAACACATTATTTTTAACTTTCGCGCCAATTGAAAGGTATCTTCAATCTGCTTCCTTGTTTCTTCTGGGAGACCTACTATAAAATACGCGCAAGACTCAAGGTTAATCTTACGACAATACGCCACAAGTTCTTTAACAGCTTCAATATCCAGCGGTTTTTTAATAATATTATTTCTCACATGCTCGTTACCAGATTCAATCGGGAAAAATATGCGCTTAACACCAGCTGCCTTCATCTTAGCTAAAATAGCCTCGTCCAGTTTTTTAATAAACAGACCGTTTGGGATTTCAAATGTCAAATCCATTCTTTTTTTAATTAAGTAATCAAGGATTCCGTGTAATCTGTCAGTGTCGAAATTAAAATTATCATCAACAATAATCAATTCTTTCACCCCGAATTTTTCTCGCAGTAGGGTAATTTCTCCAATTACATTATCAAGAGACCGAGTTCTCAAGTTCCTTCCCCAGGTGTCACGAACGCTACAGAAAAAACAATTATAAGGGCATCCTCTGGAGGTAAGCATGGTCATAAAAGGATGTCTTTTTACTGAACCGCCATGTGACATTTTCTGATATAAGTACTTATCCATTTTAAACAAATGCCACGCCGGATATGGTATTTGATCCAATTTTTCAATGAACTCCTGTGGCCTGTTCAACCTAATCGCGCCATTATCACGATATGCAATCCCTGCAACTTCCTTTAAATCCCTAGCGTTGTTTAATGCGCTTATTAACTCAAAAAATACATACTCCCCCTCGCCAAGAATTCCATAATCTATATTTGAATCCATCATAACCAATTCTGGCACTGCTGAAACATGCGGCCCGCCAACTACAACGGGGATAGTGTTATCATGACATTTTATGACCTTAGCCATGGAGTGCATCGAGTAGTGCTGTGCTGAAAAAAGATTCGAGATACCGATGATATCCGGTGCATAATCAGATATTTTAGAAATAATCTCGCTATATGAAAGGCCGACACAAAAATGGTTTTCTCCATGGGCAACTTTATTGTTATAACCTTCTCCAAAAGCATCTATAATCTGTACCGAATAACCTTTTTTCTCCAAATAAGCAGCAATATATCCCATGCCCAATGGAAATGAAGGCCAATAATTCATTTGACTCTTCGCAATATAATAAGGAGGATTAATAAGAAGAATTTTATTTATTTTCATTCAGTAGCTGTTTTCTTTTAATTAAACGTTCCTTAATTTTTAATTTGGGTATTACCAAATAACAATACTCTATAGTGTTTTATTTTTTTCCGTTAATTCAAAAAATGATGCCAAAGTATCATCAGATACGGGAGTGAAATATAAATCTCGTATTTTCTCCCCGATTTTCTTAAATTCTTCACTCTTAAAAGGCAAAACGTCAATATAAGCATTTACCGCTTGCGCTAATTCTTCTGAAGAGTAGCACTCACGCGAAATAGGCGTATCAATATCTTTTAAAATGTTCTGGTTAATCATTATTCTGCTCCCGATATAAATTGAGGGAATGCCATATGAAATAGCTTCTATCATAACACTTGAGTTAGCGGATATCATTAAGGATGCATTTTTTAACCCTTCGGCCACACTTGCCTTATATATCTGAAAGACTTTCGGCCACCCTGATCCAACAAATAATTTTTTAATTGTTTTTTCATCATAATCAGGATGAGTTTTTATCAATATAACCACATTGTGTTTTATGTAAGTTAGCGAGCCTTTTAACATAAAAAGTATTTCTATTACATTCGGTATATGAAAAGGAAGGGCGACAAAAATAATCTTTTCTTTATTCCGCACTAGCTGAAAATCCCTAACCTGTCTAAATATATGATCATACCTTAATGCTCCACCTACTCTGCAAGAAATAGAGCTGGTAAAAATGCTTGCCCTTTTGCATTGATATTGACTCGTTTCAACTATTGAATCCGGAGCAGTTCCAGCTTCTATCTCAGATTGACAAGGAAAAACACTTAATAAATTTGGTGGGTGTAAAAACATTTGAGCACCGGATATTCTTACTTTAGGAAAAAATTTCCTGATCCCAGCTATAAGCGCTTTATCAATAACCTGGTTTTCAAACCAAAGCACAAAATAGCACGGGTCAAAGGCGGTTTTGCTTAACCTTAAGAACAATTGATATGCCAATACTGCTTCCATCGCGGGTGAAAAACATTCTTTCGATCTCATCTCTTGTATACTATTAAAAAAACTGCAGGATCTAAAATCTTTAAATTCTATTTTCTTTCTCAAGGATCTGAACGGATATGTAAAAGCCAGCAAATAATCCGTGAATCGCAGAAAATCTTCTTTGATTATAAAAGGAGTCCTGCTGCTGCGCATTTTTCTATAAACAGCGAGATATGAACAATTAAAACCATAAAGAATCGGATGAATAACAATATTCAAACCATGACGAAAAGCATAATCATGGAGGAAAGGCAAAGTACGATCAGTTAGAATACCATCTTTGGTTAAAGAATTTTTGAAAATAAATGTATGGATAAGCGTAGAATTTTTAAAGAAACATTCATCTTTTTTAGAAATACCTCTGGTAATAAAAGCAGCAAAATTACGGATAGTAGAAATTATAATAAATCTCAACCAATCTAGTAACGGCTTAAATAAACTTGCAACAGAAACAATACTAAATGATTTATGTTTAATTATGACACTAATGCCATTTTTCTTAGCCCAATTTCCTAAATCTTTAGCAAACCCTGCTGATTCAACAAATACTAAATCAGGCAAAACACCATCTCTAAGTAATAATCGTTTTAATATTTCTAAGTAACATGTAAACTGAAATAAGTCACTTGTATAATTATTTCTTGAAAACACCGCTCCTAACCACCAGTCTAGCTCGTTACCATATTTTCTATTAAGTTCATCTACCCACGACACATACTCAGCTTTTATGCTATCCGCTATGCTTTTGTGAATTTCTATTATATCAATACAGGCAAAGTTGTCGGCTAATTGTTGCTCAATATAAGTTAATACCTTAAAATTACTTCCAAAATACACCCACCTTTTACCTTGCCGCCCCTTCAGCAAAACTTTAATTTTTCTTAAATTAACGTAAGGAGTGGAAATTATAACTTCTTCTTTTCTCATGATAATCTTTTCCGGCAGGTATTATTTTAGGTACTTAAACTTAATGGTATCCTTTTTCATAATTTTAAGAATAACCTTTAAATCTTCTGGAGTGTCGACGGAAGTAGTATACTCATCGGTTACAACACCTCTAAAGTTATAGCCATTTTCAAGAATACGTAAATACTCGATATATTCAATTTTCTCTAGCTTTGTTTGCGGCCAAGAAGAAAATTTCTTTAGCCACTTCTTACGGAAAGCTACTACACAATAAAGCTTATATAAATATGAAACTTGTAACCTGGTACTTGATGGTATATCCGAACGGGACATATACATAATATCTTTATTACGATCCATTACTACCTTGCATTCTGTTATTTCACCAAATTGCGGTGTTTTGCATACCAAGGTCGCAAAATTGACTGCCGGCTCAACCACCATAGACTCAACTAACTTATCAATATCCTTCGGCTTAACCAAAGGCTCATCTCCTTGAATATTTACAACTATATCACATGTTAATTTATCAGAAGCTTCCGCTATCCTGTCTGTACCAGTCTGATGCACAGCATATGTCATAACTGCTTTACCACCATAACTTGATACGCAATCAAATATCTCCCGGGAATCAGTAGCGACAAAAACCTCTGCTAATTTTTTACTTAACTGAGCTCTTTTAAGCACATGAATCACCATCGGCATGCCTAAAATATCCACGAGCGGCTTTCCCGGAAACCGCGATGACTTCATCCTAGCTGGTATTATCCCTATTATTTTCATAGTAATTTCCCTAATAATTAAACTACGGTTATTTGAGATATATCCGAAATAATATATTCTGTCTTTCCAACAAACTCTTCTTTTGAAGCTATTCCACTCAAAACAGCTATCGAAGCTTTAAGCTTAGCGTTATTTCCCATCTCGATATCCGTAATTGCATCCCCTACCATTACGGCATTGACCTTATCCACTGAAAGCTTATCCAGAATAAAATTGATCATATCAGGGTGCGGCTTGTAATTCTTAACCATATCCTCGCCAACAACAATATCAACTTTATCGGATATCCCTAGCACATCAAGTGCTAATTTCGCACGCTGGGTCTTATCAGTAGTGGCCAATGCAATGCTACATCCGCATTTACTCAAGAAATTAATAAGTTCCTTCATGCCATTTACCGGCCTTATTATTTCATTCAAATGTTGCAAGCTTATTTCATCAGCTTCTTTAAAGGCTTTCAAACAAAGATCATGAGTATCAACAAAACCTATAGCTAAGAGAGCTTTCTCCATTGCCGCCATAACAATTTCCCGCTTCTTAATCCCAACCGGACCATCATTTCTTAACCGTTCGTTCGCAAAATCAACCCCCATCAAAAACATAATCTCTGATTTTTGTTTTAAATTAAACCCGAGTCTTTTTCTAGCAAATTCAACCCTATAATCAACCATATTTGACCAATAATGGTAAAGATTCATAAGAGTTCCATCCTTGTCAAAAATCACCAGCCTCACTTTTTCTATTATTCTATCGTTAACCTTTAAATTAATCACCTATCGCCTCTAAATTAACACGTATCAATTCATCCGCAACTGATACCGCTTTCTTTATTAATGATTTATTATCGTAAAATTTATCCTGAGATATAAACTCTTTCACAATTTTCCTGGCAAAGCTGCCAATTGCCACTCCATGAACGCCCACAGCACATTGTTTAGCCAATAATCCGGTTTTACGGTTTGTTCCCCCTGACAAAACAATCTTAACCGGTATCTTGCTTTTTCCAACTATATCAGCACAAGCAATAGCTTGCAGCGTATTATTATAATCATCATTTTCACTGCCGCTCATCGGAATACCATCAGCTTGAATTATCAGGCGTTCCCCTGTTAATACATATGCCATCTTGATTCTATCAATAAGATGCTCATCCGATAAAAGAGATCGATCGATACATAAACTGATAAAATTACCTTGAATTAAATTATTAATGATTTTCCAATCCGCTAAAAATGCCTTATCATCATCTATGGCAGCATGCAACTCTAAGGTTTCAACTCCCCTCTGAATACATAAAGGAAGTATCTTATTAAAATCCAATCTTTTGCTTATATATTGTATTGCTGCCTTCGGACAAATCGTTTCACAATGCCCGCAACCAATACATCGATATTTCACCACCTTGCAATCATCACTTATTGCTTTCTGCTGGCATACTGTTATGCATAGGCCGCATTTACTGCAGTTATCTAAATTAATCTGGGCCTTGCGAACATGCGGATCACCTTTAAGGCCAATACTTACATTTAAATATGGTTTTACTCTTATATCTCTACCTAATAACGGTGCAATTTCATAAGCTTTACGTATGCCTTCTGCTGCAGCATCAACAATATCGGCATTCGCCGATAAATCAAGCATGGTCGAACCGGCAAGAGTAAATATAAACGCTAGCCGCTTTACCTCCTCAGGATCTTCGTTACCTGCTCCACAAACTAACTTAAATAACTTTCTTTGTTGTAGAATTTTCTTTAGCCTGTTATATCTTGCTCTATTCATATCAGAATTATTTATCTTTCGTTTTCCCAATATAATTCTCCAGGCCCTTATAAAATGCTCGGTAATTAGTAGGAGTAAGAATATGTATACCCTCTTTTCCTCTGGCAATCAAGTAAGCGTCAATTTGTTCAAGAAAATACTGGCACCAACGATGCATCTCAAGAATCATCCCCCGGTCCTCTTTTTCGTCCTTTTCTTTGTAAAAATGCATATTTTCACTTGTTTGATTCTGAATATAACCATCCATACCTACGGCAAATATTCTCCGGGCTCCCATAACTATCGCCAGAGCCAAAAGTAAAATGGCAACGGTACGACAATTTGTAGTAATAAGGCCATCTTGAATATCAAAGTGGGGATCAAGCGCATCAATATAAGACAGCCGTTCATAAACTCTATCGGTATATTCCCGAATCAACTCCTCTGATATTGAACGGCCAATTAATAATTTTGAATCCGGATCAACGGTATCAATATAAGAATCAAATCTACGTTTATTAGTAAATGCATGGTAATGAAGTTTAAAAAGCCCTCCCATATAATTTGCGCCAAGAACAACAGGGTCATACTTTTCTATAAATGTATTTATCTTATCTTTATATTCATTAAGAGAGGGGCCATTGGCAAGAATAAGAAAGTCGCGATCTTTATGACGATTAATATACGAAATTTCAACTTGAGTATACCTGTCTGTGCGAGAATTACTTCCTGTCTTCTTCGGCGCACTTCTTGTATTTTGATTATCAGGGCCGCGCATGATCCCCTCACTCATAAGATCATCTAAAATTTTCTTTGAAAACCCCACAGGCTTTTTAAGATGAATATATTCCATAGCCTTCCAAATATCCTCAATAGTATATTCGTGAGTTTCCACTAAAGTTTTGGCATAATTAGGATGACACTGGAACATTCCGGATAACATATAGGGCAATTGATATCCCCATTTGTTTTCATTAAACAGGTTAACAAAATACCTATCAATAATATTAAGCAAAGGTATGGAATTGTACCTGTCTTTCTTCTCTTTTTCAAGAAAAGCAATCATGATCTCCGTCGGTAGATTGCCGGCAGCCCTGCCCATACCATAAACAGTGGAATCAAGTATATGAACACCGCAACGCACCGCTTCCAGAGAATTGGCAAAAGCCATCTGCAAACTATTATGCGGATGAAAACCAACTTTAATTTTCGGAATACTCAATAAAGGCTCTACGATTGAACCAATCTGATGCGGAAATAATGAACCATAGCTATCAACGACATAAATATAATCGATACCAGTACCTTTAAGCATTGTAATAAGTTCATTACGTTCATTTTCTAAAAAGTTGTTATAATTCATTAGATTTAACGATACCTTATAACCCTTTACTTTGATCTGTTCTAACAATGCAATGGCTTCTTTAAAACAGTCCTTATTCGCCGCTAAACGGACAAGCTCAACCATGCTATCACCAGCATCACAAAAATCCTCTGGCTCAATTTTGCCGTAATCAACCATTAAAGCTAATTTTGCGCCATCAATATTAGAAACAACTTCACGGATCGTCTCTTCAGGGCTAAATCTCCATATCCCATAATCATCGCTATTGAAATGTTTTGTCGAGCCCCGATAACCTATCTCAATATAATCAACTCCTGATTTTGATAAGGCGCGATACAATTCCCTAACCAATTTTTTTTCAAATTTCCAACTATTAAGGTATCCCCCGTCTCTAATAGTACAGTCTAATATTTGAAAATTTGAAGTCTTGGCAATATTCATCTATCGGCTCATTTTTTGAGTAATCTTACGTTGAATAGACTCATGCATAGTTTTATAACTATTTAAAATTAAATCTGAATCAACCATATATGTCAAATAGCGAACGCCGCAATCAAGCAGGATCTCTAAATACTTCATATCTGGCGCAAAAGAGCCACAAGCTAAGCCTTGGGCCTCTGCGGTTTTTACGCTCTGTCGAATGTATTTTATGATTTCCTTATCTTCAATCTGCCCGGGCTTGCCTAAAGACTGGGATAAATCATAAGGCCCAATAAAAATAACATCAATATCCACAACCTTTACAATTTTTTTCAAGTTTCTTACTCCATCAATACCTTCTATATTCAGGACAATAGTAGTCTTATCATTAGACCTGTTAGTATAGCCTTGGGCGTCTAAACCATAACGGGCTGCCCGGGTAAAAGGAGAAAACCCCCTCTTACCTTTCGGATGGTATTTTGCGGATTCCACGGCTAACCGAGCTTGAGCTTCTGTAGAAACATGCGGTATTTGTATACCGCAAGCACCAATATCAAGTGCCCGCAATATAAAATTAGGCTCGTTACAGGGAACACGTAATATTGACGGCATTCCTGTGATCTCAGCAGCTCGGATTAGATTCTCAGCGGATTCAATATTAACAGAGCCGTGTTCGGAATCAATAACGATAAAGTCTAATCCGCTATAGCCGATGATTTCAACTAAAGCCGCAGAAGGAATTATATTCCAGGACCCTAAAAGTATTTCACCGCTTTTTAGCCTGTCTTTCAAAGATGTTTTTTTCATATTAGGCCTCCTTAATCAATTAAAAACTAAATCATTTAAAAAAATATTTCTTAACATATTCGTTGCGTAATCCCTCGAATATCCTATTTCCCTCAGGAGTATAACTTTGCGCCATTTTAATTTCCGGCCACCTCGATTTGTCAAATTTTACGTACAGAGAAAAGGTACGTATAATACCTTTAACCCGCTCTTTAGGAAACTGTGGCATATCCAACACAGGCTCACCGGTAAGGCATGAGGTAGGCGTATCGTCATTGATAAAGCCACGCTTAACTGATAATGCATGAAGTCCGGTGCCGTGATACGGAACAAACGCATAACAATTCATCGTATCAACCTTATCCGCGATTCTACGATTAAGTTCAATAGTATCCATTGCCAATTCAGGCGTTTCATCCGGAAAACCGACAATATTATTAACACTGATGCCGGCAGGCAAGCTACACTCAGCAATAATATTGATCGCTTCCACAATAGCATCATTGGTAATATTTCTTTTAATATATTTCCTTCTAAACTCTTCATTACCATGTTCAATACCGATAGAAATCCTGTGGAGACCAACATTCTTGAGTTTACTGATCCTGTATTCGCTGACTGTCTCCGGCCTAGTTTGGCACCAAAACGGAATCTCGATATCCTTATACATCTTAATAAATTCATCAAACTCCGAATCCGTATAGGTAAGAAATGTCTCTGCCCAGAAATAAAAATACTCAGCCTTCCATTTATCACGGTAAAACTCAAGCTCTTTTTTCACTAAGCCTATTTTTTTCTTGCGCAGAAAGTTGCCAACTCCGGCGTCGGAATATAATTTTCTCTGAACCGGAGCATTACAATAGGTGCATTGATAAGGACAGCCTCTATGTGTTTCAACGGGAAACATGCGGTATACCTTACCCGCCATAGGCCTATAGAAACGGGCTTCTTCAAACAACGTAAAATCCGGTAATTGTTCGTTATTGATATCTTGAAGATACTTTAAAGGATTACGGATAATTTCCCCATCTTTATTTTTTACCCACAAATTATGAATATTAGAAAAATCCACACCCTGGCGTAATCGTGTACACAATTCTAAGAGAGCCTCTTCCCCCTCACCAATACAGACAATATCAACCTCTTTATGACTAATTACTTTCTCAGGAGCAAAAGTAGGATAGACTCCACCGGTAATCGTAAGGATATTATACTTATCTATATGTTTTAGCAGCTTTAATCCTCCCGGGAAAATATCCTCTGTCGCAGACAATGCGATTAAATCAGGTTGACATGAACGCACAAGTTGGTCAAGGTCATCAAGCGGGTCTGTAGTCTTAAGGGTAACCTGTCCGGACATATCAAACGGCCGCACCTGGAGATTTTTTTCCTTCTCCTTATCAGAATCAAACTCTCCTACCCGATAATAAGTAGTATCAAATAATGCCACATTAAAATCATTATCCTTTAAGATCCGTGAAAAAATAGCGATAGCAGGTGGCAGCATATTCATACCACGCAGATTGGGATAAATAAATAACACGTTAAATTCTGCCATAAATATTCTTCATCCCTGTGTTACTATATTGTTAAGTTCGCAGGTCCATGTATCTAGCCAGTTTTCTCGTGCACAAGCAAAATATTCACAGAATCTTGATCTTGCGTTTTGAACTTCTTTTTTTAACCACCAATCCATGGGATTATCAATGATTTCATTTACTTTTTTCGCGGCGCTAACAGGATCTTGATACAAAATTCCCACAATCCTCAACAAATCAAAATATTCCTCCGCTTCGGGTAGCATTAGGTGGACCTTGTGATCCCAATAAAAAACAGAAGGAACATTAATGGTAAGTGCTTCCAAAAAAGAAGTATGCGGATGATCGATTACGACTAATTTTGCCTGCTGCATATATTTAGTCAAATTACCTTTCGACAAAAAAATAACATTAGGTAAAATATTCTTAATAAATTCCTTTTCTCCCCAACCATATTCATAATGGTACGGACGATAAAAAATCCTATCCTTAAGACGTTCTGGTAAAGATTTTAAAAAAATCCGCTTATCTTCAAAATATTTCGTCATGTCATCAGGAAATAGAGTAGAATTAAATCTATATTGATACTTAGGCACGCTTGTTCCAACAAATATGATTTTATCAGATAGGGTGAAATGACTATCTACTAATTTGGAAAGGTGCGGGCTCGGTAATGTTCTGGTTTTATTAATCCTTGAATTACATCCCCAAGCATAAAATATACTATTCTCCACTCCGGTATTTACAACAGGGCAAGTCAGGGCCATACCATAACCACCTCCCTGCTGAAAACTTAAAAGCTTCGCATCTGTCAAAGCAGCTTCTGCAGCAAAAAATTTAAAATTTTCGTTATGATACCAACCCACTGCCGAACCAATAGCTTTTATATTTTTAGGCTTTACTCCTTTTTTATATTCATTAAAATTCTCGATATAAGACTTTGGTATTGCAATAGGCAATAATTGTCGCAATAAACTAGGAAATTTACCAGATACTTTTTCAAATCTTATTTTCTTTCTTTTTTCTTCCGAATATCCGCTAGAACTCACCACATTAATCGCATTATCAAAATTCTCAAAGATAACTGGATTCAAATACAATCTTGATTCTAAAGATAATATCTGCATAAAATCAAAATGATACATATCACTTAAAATTATAGATGGATGCTTGAATATGTTTCTTATTTTTTTTATGCCATAAAAAGCCTTTTTAATAAATTTAGTATTTTGAATGCTCCTCCTATCGGAAATAGATATAGTAATATTCTTTTCTACGGCCTTTTCAGGATAAAGATTGCGTATTATCTGACTAAATAATTTTAAATTATAAAAATCATCTTCCACGCACTGAGCAGAAATAGAATCATATGTTTCTAAAGACAATGACTTAGAAAGAGACCCGGGCAAAATGTAAGTATAGGTATCCGGAAAAAGCGCAAATGCATTATCTACTCTGACACATCTCTCATAAAGCACCTCTATAAACTGAGTCAGCCATGGCCCAATAAGCACTCTCCAATATTTCTCCGAATAACCGACGTCATGGACTAAATTTAATTGTTCAGACAATTCAGGTAGCACGTTTTCATAAATATCATGGCACAAATCTGCCGCATTCTTTACCTTTTTGGCAGGCTTCCACGGAGAAGGAACAATAGGATAAGTCTTGGTATCAATCAATTTCCTGCTTTTCTCCCCCATAAGACACCATGGCCCTAGAAGAAGAATTGCTTCATCGGTATTCCAAAATTCAGAAATTCCCGTTGTAGCTAAAAATTGTCGACCCGAACCCATTTCAGACTCCTACAAAATTTATCCAAATATCCCTTTTACTAGGGTAATTTGCCGATAAAGCGCATCAAAACCAATAACTTTTTTTATATCTTCCCTTTCAATAGGCTTTAGTAGCCAAAAATAATAAAAAATTAACGAAATAATATATACCAATGACATTTCAAAAAGAGTAAAAGCAAAATTAATTGGATGGAAACAAAACAAGACTACCGTGGACAATACAACCACAAACAGATATAGTAATAAATTTACTTTTATACTTCTATTAAAATATTCTGCAAAAGATATCTTTAAGGTAGTTAACGCCAATCGTAAAAACAAGGGGAAAGCTATAAAAATAATTGAAATAGCCATCCCCAAAGCTACAGCAATTATGCCTAACGCCTTAATAAAAGTAATACTAACCAACAGATTCACAACCGCAGCAACCAACAGAATCATGAGTGGCTGACGCACAATACCTTTAGCGGAAAGTAACCCAGTAGCCAGTTCGGAAGTACCGTTAAAAAGCCAACATACTATGATTATCCTCGCAGGAATAATACTATCGCCAAAGGCCGGGCCCATCCAAAAATAAATGAACGGCTCAATAAAGACAAAAACAATTATTATAATAGGCAAAAATACGGCGGACATAAACTTCGTGCCTTTGAGTAAAATCTGCTTTTGGCGCTCATAATCATATGCGCCTTCCATTTCTGAGGTAACTATCCAAGAAGGCCCACCTATCGTTGAATTTATAACACGAAAATAATTTTGTAAGTTATAAGCAACGGCATATATAGACACTGCGGACATAGAGATAAAATAACCAATAATGATATTATGTACTTGAGAAATAAATATCATTATTAATGAACTAAGGAACATAAAAAAACTGAAATTAAATATAAATTTGAACGTGCGTATCTCCGTATATGGAAAAAGTATCCGTAAACCAATACGCTTGCGCACCATGCAATAAAGAACAAAATTACCAATAACAGTCAGCACCTGCATAGCGATAAAAAGTCGAACGATGCCATATCCTTTACTAAGCATGAAAAAAGTAGCTAACGCCAGCAAGATCTGGCTAGAAATACTAACCACTACATCGGTTCCCCACATATTTAATCCTTGAATAGCCCCGCGAAAGGTACTCATCGGCCATATGAATAAAGAGGATACCGATGCTACAATAAACAGATTCCTCATAACCTGAATATTTGCGGGATCAATCTTGAAAAAATAAGTAAAATACTTTGAACTCAAAAATAATAATACTGAAATAACAACGCCAGCAACGACATAGAACGAAAACGACGCATTAATAATCCGGTTAATACCCTTAAAGTCGCCTTTACCATGATATTCGGATACATATTTCATGAGCGCTGACATCATGCCAAAATCAATCACACCGAAGTAGCCAGTAACACTTATAACAATTAAGTAAACACCGTATACCTCTTTTCCAACATGCGCCACTATGAAAGGAAAGAGCATAAATGATATCAGCATAAAGACGGCCCTACTCAATACGATAAAACTTATGTTTTTTCCTATTAATCTGGCTTTTGACATTCTCTGTTAAATTTAGCAGCGCTATTTTTTGCTATCTTTTTAACTCTAAAAAGATAATACGCGTGTTCCACCTCATGATCCGACTCAAATTTTAACAGCTCGCTTAACAGATCCGGATATAGCTTTTCACAAACATATTTTTTGACTATAGAACGTAATCTCTTAAAATCTTCCGAATTGGACATTTTAAACAAAATCGGCAAGAATACTCTCTGTGAAATATCTTGATGTAAAAACATAACCTTATTAACGACTGGTATCATATTTAAAACTTTAAAGTTATGATACTCAAACCAATCCTTCCATCCTTTTTCACTTCTAGAGTGACGGGTCGTTAAATCCTTCCTGCCCCCATCAAGATTTTCAAGATATAACCTTACTTTTTTACTCTTCTCTTCATCTGCCAACCTTTTACATATATGCATACCAGAAAGATGCTCGCTAGGCAAGGTAACTATAAATTCACCATCTTCTCTCAAGATACGATATATTTCGTTAATTTGCCTATCCAGATTTCTGCCCCAATAAAAAGCAAAGATAGAATATACTTTATCTATGCTTCTCTCATTCAAACTTGTTTCTTCAAAAATCCCTTTGATAATTTTTTTATAAATACCTAGCGAATCGGCAACTCTTATATGATGGGGTTTTAGTTCCAAACCGAAATCTACTCTTCTCCATGGTGCCTTTTCAAATTTTAAAAGCTGCTGTTGATTTCTGTATATATCACCAGATTGGTTGGTTTTTATTTTTTGATTAGAAGCAACCACGTTAAGAAACCTATCATGGGTTAATGGTATTTTTGCACCAAACATCAAAGCACTAAAATATCCATCACCACAACCCAAATCCATTAAAACATCGCTCTTTTTTACCCATCCTTGTACATGGTAAGCAGTAACAGCATCCCAAATAATATCCATGGGCTTGAGCCAATATAGTTCAGAAAAATTCTTGATGAGACTTCGAAGTTTAGAATTACTAAGCATTTTGTTTCCCTCTCTTCTCATTATTGTCAATACTATCAATCAATTTTTCAATACGATTTACAATACGCTTGATACCTGCTCCATCTATCAATTCCTTCCCTCTCTTGCTCATGGAAAAACGTAACTTATAATTAGCTGTTAATCTATCCAAAGTGGCAAAAATATCTTTTTCCTTTATATCAGAACCATAGCCTAAATTAATACAAAAACCTTTCTCTTCTAATATCTTTGCCGTAATCTCCTCAAATTTTTCTGCACAAACTACCATAGTCGGCACGCCAAGACAGGCTAATTCAAAAAGAGTATTGCCTGCAGCACTAATAGCAATGTCAGCTTCCGTCATAAGAAAAGATAAATCACTGCAATTAGAAATAATATCGAACTCCCTAGAAGAATTACGTAGAACGATATCTAATTCTTTAAAATGAGAAAAATATGGTCCAAGTACAACATTAATTTTTATTTGCGGATCAACCGAATTTAGTGATTTAATAATTTTAGGTGTAAAACCATAGGTATCACTGCCCCCCTGCAAAACAAGGATGTTCTTAGCTTTTTTCTTTATCTGTTTAAGTAAAGTATGTTTTTCTTGAAAAACTTTAGATAAAGGCAAGAAACTCAATTCTGTTATGGCCTTAGGCTGAGGATAAAGAATATTGAACCTCAGATCAGCTAATAGGCTAGATTTTCCAACATCTTCAATCGTTACCAATCTCCTTGAATGCTTCTTAAACAGAATTACTTCTCTGCTCTCTGTATTAAGCTGGTTCAAAATAGAAATATCGAAAAACTTTTCCTTTAAAAATAACCCAAGATCGCTCAAACTATCGATTTCTTTTACCGGAAAACCATTATTCCGAATAAAATTTGAGGCTATCTTATCTTTATTTACCAAGAAAAATATGTTTTTGTTCAGCTTTCTTAATTCTCTCCCCAAATCAAGAGAAGAAATAAGATCCCCCATGCCCTGAGAATGACTTCCTTTAGTTTTTATAACAATTCTCGCCTTATACACCCGAAAACCTTTTCCGTAAGAATCCTCTTAACAATTTTTCGCCCTCAGAACGTTCCCACTTCCACTTACCTAGCATGTGTTCTATTTCGCGAATTTTACAAACCATCTCCTTGAGCTCGAATGGTTCAAGCGACAATACATGATCCGTACCGAGGTATTCTTTGCCAGTATTATAATTACGAAGTGGAACTTTTCTATCTAAGGTAATATGTTTTTCTATAACCTCAGCTCCAGCGGCAACAGCCACTAAAGGAGCAAATATT
Source organism: Candidatus Omnitrophota bacterium (assembly GCA_028712255.1). NCBI lineage: Bacteria > Pseudomonadati > Candidatus Omnitrophota > Candidatus Omnitrophota bacterium. Next base: position 56,612 of record JAQTQJ010000007.1, on the reverse strand, counting down.
CCGGCAGTATGATCGGAATATCCTATCTTGTAATGAGGGAATATCTGCATTAGAATCTTCATCATATTTAAATGGACATCCTCCGGAGCAAGCGCACATAATCCTCTCCTCTTAAGCAGCGGACCGGTTGGATATTCAGAGACGCAATGCATTATATATAACTCATAGACATTCTTCAGATTATGCACAATTTCTCTTACTTCTTTCAAAGAAGCCATTCCCGTTGAAATAAAGACGCATCTGAAATTCTTATTTACAAAACTAATTAACTCTACGTCAGTTATCGAGCTACTTGCAATCTTTACGTCTTCTAAGCCTGCGTCCAGAAGCCACTGACAGGTCTTTATATTTTCCGGGCTAAAAAGTATGCGAATCCTTATTTTTCTTGCATAAGCAATCAGCTTTCTTATTTTTTCTGGGTTTAATGCAATCTTTAAAAACCATTCTTTTTCCGGGTCGCTTAAGGAAATATTTTCATAATCAAGAGTCTGAAATTTAACTATATCACAGCCGGATTTTTTCGCCTCCCGCATCAATTCCTTGGCTATAGTAAAATCACCATTAAAACATTCCCCTATCTCCGCGATGATTAAAGTCTCATACGTAGCTTTTTTCATTATAAAAAAACTTCCTCCAAAATTGGGACACCGATGCCATTGATAATATCCAGACTCCCAGGACCATAATTAAATAAAAGATCAATCACCGACATGCATGGTAAAAAAGGAGTAAGTAACTGAGAATAAACTGGATGGTGAAACTCCTGAATTATAACTTTTATTCCATTTTCACTGAACTTTTTCATATCGAGATAATCCTTACCGGAAATTCCTGAAACATAAGTTTTGGCGTTCAATGTTTTAGTGATATTAAATATCAAATCCCCTTTTTCTCCATCTACATTCAATTGAGAAGCAAGTATAACTTCCCTTACTATCCCCAGTTTCTTTAAGATAAGCTTTATGAAAGCAATATTTAAATCAATTAGATGATCATAATCTGAAGAGTAAATTTTCTGAAATTCAGGCCAAAAAAAATCAAAATATTTAGCTTTAGAATAACTCTGATGAACTGTCTTAAGGTTATCTGACCTCCACTCAATATCTTCCTTAAAAATCTTTACATCTTTTATCAGTAAATTATCCCTTGCCTCCTTTATAAGTGAAATACCTATCCATTTCCAGCCATTTTTGGTGCGAATTTTATTTCTGTTCTGAAAATACCTGCGGCGATACTGAACGTTATCAAGGACAACGTAAGTTTCAGCCATATTGAGCTTGTGAAAAAACCCCAGCCAAGGCAGATGTTCCGGCTGATGAATAGTAACAATCATCTGTTATTTACCAATCTCTTCAATCCGTTTTGTATATTTCTCAACAATAACCTTCTTACCACCAAAATTTTCCACAATAGGTTCGACCTTCCGAGGTAAAAAACAACGTTTACAGGCACTTAATAATTCTACTCCCTTATGTTCTCTGTGGCTTTGGCGTACTTTTGTCATATGAAGTCCGTTCCAAATATTGTAAACCTTATCCAGCTTTATATCACCAATAATAAATGTATTGAATTCATCGTTATGACAATACGGAACCAAACCATCAAAAAGAATAGTTAACCTTTGATAAGGTACCGGGCAATCAAAATTCTCCCAATACTCTATTTTTTCAAGTTCATCATTATGCAAATAATCAATAAGAGGGTTAGAAGTAATGGCATCGACATATGGATCAAATAAGTCTATGTATTCATCCGCGCAGTCCTTAATTGCCGGCCAAACTGATTGTATTTTTATAACCGGTTTACTTGATTTGGCAGCCTCTTTTATACGCTTATATTCTTTTATCTTCTGCACCGACTCTTCAAAAACAGCCGGCTTTCTTATTTTTTCATAATTTTCTTTTAAGCCGTCAAAAGAAATGGTCAACCAATCGAGCCCAGCCTTCATTGATTTTTCGAAAAGTTCAGGAGTCAAGGCTAGAATATTACTCAAAGATGATACCTCTTTTACTCCGGCTCTTTTAGCATAAGAGATAAAATCAACTATCTGCGGATTAATAAACGGCTCACCACGGTGGCTTAGGCGTATGGAATATATCTTATAACTAACCGCCTCATCGATAATTTTCTTAAATAACGAAAAATCCATGAATCCTTTGTCTACCTTCTGCCTAAAATCACCAGTAGTAGTAAAACACATCGGGCACTGCATATTACATAAAGCCGATGTCTCTATGTCCAGATGAATAGGAAATTTAGAAACATGATGAAATCGGGGAAGATTATACCACTGCCAACGATTCAACAGGTAAGCAACCAAATGCCCGCGGCCGCGGAGATAATTAAACTTTAAATCTTTCCGTTCGGAAATACAGATCTGGTCTTTATTAATCCTCATTCTTTTGCTCTTGTAATATTTTCTCCGCTAGCCAAAAATCAAACTCATCATCAATTTCTACATTCTCAAAACGGCTAATAAACTTCCTTGCGATTTTTTTACCATAACGGTCGCCACTTTTTACGAAATCAGACTTCATCACATAAACGTTGCCATCATCGTAAAAAAATCCTTCAATATCCTGCCTGCGTAAATGATTTTTACCATATTCCTTATATTTACACATAAAACCTGTAGCTAAAGAGTCGTAACCGCCATCAATAAACTCCTTAACACATTCATCAATTAATCCGGATTTTCTTATTGGGGATGTTGCCTGTAAAAGAACTAAGGTATCGCATTTAAGAGAATCCACGGCGTGTTTTAAAACGCTTTCAGTTGAAGCTTCATCTGTAGCAAGTTCAACAGGACGTAAAAGAACCTCTGCCCCGAACCTTTGAGCTACTTCGGCTATTTCTTTATCTTCTGTTGACACAACATATTTATCTATAAGTTTTGATTTTTTCGCTGCCTCAATCGTCCAGGCAAGTAAAGGTTTATCGGCAATCATTTTTATATTTTTTCTTGGAATGCCTTTGCTACCACCACGAGCAGGAGTTATCCCCAGTATCATTCCCATTTCCTCCTTATACTAACAAAAGCTTCAGCATAATCATAGCCGATTTCCGTACCTCTTTTCTGAGCCAAAGCTTTGAGAGCTTTTTCTGACCTAGGATGAGGATACAATCTGCTTTCTGTTTCATAACATGCCAACCCTTTTATCTTCTTGTTGATAAAATGGCTAATATTTACATAAAAATTGGGCAAGAATGCAGTTTCAATTAACGGAGGGGATTGCTCCGTAGAAGAAGAAACTTCATACATATTAATTTCTTTTATAAAAGGAGTTACAGCAGGTCTTAGGGCAACTCTGGCAGCATCAAAAACAGCACGATGATCCTGATTATTATCCTGTCTAAAGGGTAAATAAACAATATCAGGTTTTATGGCTTTAACATGCTTTTCCATGGGTATAATAAGATCCTGCAGGCAGGCATCAAGCCTTTCATCATTTAAACCTAAAAATACCACGTTATCATATCCTAACGCTTTCTTTGCTTTTAAAGCATGCTTTTCCTCAACCCCATTCTCTTCTTTATTAAAACAATGATTGTAAATCCGATGGGCAACAAAAATTACAGTAACCTTATCCCCTGCAGCTTTATGCTTACAGATTATTCCACCACACCCAAGTACTTCATCATCCATGTGGGCAGCGATAATTAAGACTTTATGCTTTGCCATTTTGTCCTCTTATTTTTTCAATATTCCGTCAATTTGATCCCAATCAGCTTTACGTTTCTCATCTCGCTCTTTATACCATTTTATATATCTACCTACCCCTTCTTCAAAGCTAATTTTTGGTTCCCAGCTTAACTCTTCTGCCGCCAATTCACTAGAGACCTCTTTACCGGAAAAATCTCCCGGCCTAGCAGGAGTATATTCAATCTTTACATTGCCTAGAATCTTTTTAATAGTCTCAGCTATCTGTTTAATCGTAACCTTTTCCTTACCGTCTAAATTGTAGATTTTATTCTTGGCAATATTTTTTAGGCCCAAAACATTACCTTCAGCTAAATCTTCAACATATATAAATTTCCTAAATTGTGAGCCATCACCTGCAATAGTAAGTGGCTCTCCATTAATAGCCTTCCTTACAAAAATCGGGATGACCGCACCGTCTCTTGCACGAGGGCCATATGGAATGCCATAACGGAGAATGGTTACTTCCATACCATAAAGCTTACTGTAAGATTGGCAGTAATATTCTCCGGTTAACTTTGTAGCAGTATAAAGGTGTGTAGGCGCATGAAGCGGGGTTGATTCATCAACATTATTAGAAGAAGCTTCACTATAAACCCAAGTAGTACTTCCATAAACAATCCTTCTAACATTAGTATTACGCGCGGCTTCCAATACATTAATCGTGCCGCGAACATTAATTGCCTCTGAGTCATACGGATTGTTATAAACATCCTTTACGTCTGCAACCGCAGCCAAATGAAATATCGCATCCACTCCGTTAAGAGCAAAACCAAGAGAAGTTTTATCAAGGATACTCCCCTGGTAAAACTCAATATCCTTACGAAAAGAAGGCATAATACCATCATAAACCCTTACCTCTACACCTTTATCTCTTAGTTTATCTACCACATGTGAACCAATAAAACCGGAACCACCTGTCACTAAAACTTTCATAACTATCCCTCCTATTTAATATTATTCGCCCTTATAATAAATGGGTACGCACCAATGATTCTTTGTAACCCATTCCGTATTGGGAAGCTCATAATCTTTGCCCATGATACGATGGCAAGGCATGTCATAAACCTTACCTGTTGATTTTTCTACTTGCTCAAAAATTATGTATTTATAATAACCCGAAATCATTCCATCCGGAAAAACAAGCCTTTTTGAGAATTTTGGATCAAGATGTTTTTTTGCATAGGTATTCTTCCATGCCACTATATCTTTAAGCCTATCGGCCTGTACGCATCCAATAGCAGCGATAAATTCATTCATTCTGTAATTCAAACCCTCCACCTTATATTCGAATTTACCGTAATTCCTGTATTTTTTTGCAAATTCTATCAAACCGCTATTATCAGTAACCAGCATTCCGCCTTCTCCGGTTGAAATTGTCTTTGTCGCATAAAATGAATAAACGCCAGCGTCACCCCATTGTCCAGGCTTTTTACCATTCCATTCTGCGCCGTGCGCATGTGCACAATCTTCTAATAAAATAATTCTCTTTTCTTTACAATACTTAGCTATCGCTTCAATCTGAAACGCTATATGACCACCGATATGAACAATCCAAACAGCTGCCGGCCTATATTTCCCTACTTTCTCCTTAAGATCATCCAGAGATATACATAAATCATCCTTATTGCAATCTACAAATTCAACATTTCCACCAGCTTTAATAACGCTAAGTGGCGTTGCCATAAAGGTATTAGACGGACACAAAACTGTTTTACCTTTTAAATCAAAGAATTCAAGCGCAGCCAATGCAGCTCCTCCCCAACTTGAGAAAGAAACAGCTGATAAACCATTGCTTCTTGACCACTTTTCTTCAAATAAGGAAGTAAATTTTCCTTCTGACCATTTCTGCGTTTCTATAATCTCGTCCCAATATTTGTGTAATATCTTTGCATCATCTTTTTCAAAACCTATGGTAAATTTCACCCTTCCCCTCCGTTTTTTCTAATATTACACTGATTAAACTATCGCAATTATAGTTACTTCATCATAAGATCTTATTCTCAACTCAACACATCACATGGTCTCAAATCTCCTACCTTGCACTCTCATGAGGATAGCCCTGCGTAAATTATCAAAGTATTTTATCAAGCCCATGCCTAATCCATAATAATCAAATATGCTTTTCAGCCTAATCCTACCGACTTTCTCATTTGCTATACCGATCTCACGAATATATGCCTGATCATCCATCTTGGTAAGATTAAAAACAATATGCGATGCATCGCCACCTTCTAAGGATACTTTTTTAAGATACGCGTACTCATCTTTTATCAGATTTTTAGAAATGCAATAGTCATATATTTTAGATCCGGGCAAAGGTATAAGACAACAGAACGCTGTCTTCAATAGATTCCTATTGGCGAACTTAATCGTATCATGAAGTGTTTCACGAGTCTCCCCAAGGTACCCGGCAAGAATTGTCCCTGTAGCTTTTATACCGGCCGCTCTTATAATCCTTATAGAATCCTCTATCTGTTTAACTTTCGTATTCTTGTTCATCATATCAAGAATACCCTGATTACCAGATTCAATACCTATAGATATTCTAAGGCAACCGGCCTTCTTTGCCAGTCGCAAAAGAGACAGATCATTTTTCTGCAACAGTGACGCGCGGCCTGCGCATACCCATTTTATATTTATTTTCTTATCCAGAAGCTTACGGCAAAAACTTTCTACCCACTCTTTATTAAGAAACTGAATCTCATCCCAAAAGTATACCGCCTCTATGCCATAATTCTTATTCAGATATTTTATCTCGTCAATTACCATATCCTCCGAACGTAAACGTACGACATTACCGAAGTTTGGGTAACAAAAATTACACGCAAAAGGACAACCGCGGCTAGTAATAATGGGCATATACCGCCATCCAGTATTCAGAAAGTTATTATCTATATAAGCTTTCACATTGAAATCTTTATACGATGGCATTGGTAGGGAGTTTATATCTTTTATAGCCCTTTTCTCCGGAACAATTCTACCGCCCGGGCCAATGATAGAAGGATTATTCTGCCAGTTATCAGACAAAATATCCACCATTGCTTCTTCACCTTCTCCTGCAACCAAAAAGTCTATTATGCCATCGTCTAAGAAAAATTTATATCCGCTGCCAGCCGCAGATCCTCCTAAAACCTGCTTTGCTGAAGGAAAAATCTCTTTTATAATCCGACTGAGAGACTTTATATACGAAAACCTCGTAATCATTGAACCATATATAACGTAATCGGGCTTAAAATCAATGCTTACGCTTCGTAACCTATCTTTGATCGACTCTTCTGAGACTATGTGGTCAACGCTAAAATCAGAGACAACTATACTGGCCCCCTTAATCTTCTCCCGCACCGAAGCAATCACATACGCCATGCCTATAGGAAAGTTAAGCATTGAATAATCACCACTATGTCTATCGCTGTGCGGTATAATTATAGCCAATATTTTCATGTTTTTTTATTTAGATTGTAGACCTTTTTAAGCTGATCTGCAATCAACCCAAGGGAGAAAACCGGTATGAAACTTGCGATACAGATAACTGCTAACAACGAAAAAAAGAAGGTCTTAAAAATCAAAAAATTAAATAAACCCAAGAGTAGTCCGAAAGTGGCATTGCATGAAGCCAAAAGAAAAAAAAGTTTGAGAGGATCATAGTAAAGAATCGCTTCGACAATAATCTGTCCGACAAAAAGAGTATCGCGAATATGATTAACTTTACTTTTTCCTGCACGTTTTACGTATTCGATAGAAACGTATTTAACGAAATAATGATTGAGCAGAAAAATAAGAGTCAGAGTCGTAGTAAAAGAAAAACCTGTACACAATGAACCCTGAAAATCTAAAACAATCTCTTTTTTAAATAGGCGTAGACCCGAATTCACGTCAGGTATTTTCCTTCCTGAAGCATATTCGGCCAGCATTTTAAAAAACAATCTTGCAGGTCGCTTCAATACTCCGCGGCTGTATTCTTTTCCTTGGCGCGCACCTACAACCATATCATATTGGCCAAAATAGCTGTATAATTTTTTTATATCTTTTGGGTTGTAGGAATTATCACCATCAATGATTCCAATACAATTATTCCGGGCAATCAAAATCCCGTCGAGCAATGATTTACCGTATCCGAGATTTTCGATATGATTAATCAAAACCAAATCTTTTATTCCACATTCCCTAATCCTATCGGAAGTTGTATCGGTTGAACCGTCATTAACAACAATGATCTCGTAATCCTTAAATTCATCTTCTAAAACCACCTGGAGTTCATTTAGAGTCTTTATTATTGCTTTCTCTTCGTTATACACCGGAACGATAACGCTAATCATTTAGGCCTCCTGATTACCTGTGAAAGATAAAAGAAAAGAATGACTTTAAACCTAGCCAAAAACGATAGGGGTTTTGCTTCAATAATACCATATCTTTGGCATTACGGTACCAGACAACAGGATTAGAATAAAAACTTATATAGGCTTTCTTGTAAAGCTCAAACATTTTTTCTTTACCCAGAATCGGGCTTACATATACCGGTTTCGAATAATCCCATGCGTTATAATCTCGCCAGGCAGCCCCTTCCCTTAACCCCCCGGTATCCCTACATATCTGATTTAGTTTTGTCTTAGGAAAAGGCACGGGTAGGTAAAACATCGCCATGTGATTGCCCATACTGCGGGCATAACGGATTGTGTTATCGGCATCATCCTCTGTTTCCCCGGGCAGGCAAATTATATGGCTGGTATAAACATTAAACCCTATCCTTAAAGCCATTTGAATAGCTGACGTATTCTGTTGGACGGTCGTCCCCTTATCAATAAGATCCAGCGATTTCTGATTTGCTGATTCGATACCAAAAGTAATATTCCAGCACCCGGCTTCTTTCATAAGCATCAAAAGATCCTTATCTACAGTATCCACGCGGCTATTAGCAGCCCAGGGTAAATTTAATCCCGATTGAATATAGGCCCGGCAGAATTGCGTAAGCCAGGATTTATTGATCGTAAATGTAGAATCTAGGAACATTATCCCCTTAGCCCCGTATTTTTCTTTAAGGATACGTATTTCTTCCAATAAGGACTCTGGCTGCCTTAACCTGACTTTCTTACCCACGGTAGCACTAGCATTACAAAAGGCGCACTGAAACGGACACCCCCGAGAAGCAATGACTGTGTATGACGGAAAAGCTTTAGCAAAAGTTACTTGAGGCACATACTCCCGCATTGAAAATATATCAAAATACGGAAGCGGTATCTCTTCCGGAGCCAAAAAATCATCCTCATTCGGCATATTAAAAATAATGTTAGTTTCTGATTTATAACAAACCCCGGAAATATTTTTGATAGCAGCAATATCGCCTTTTATCAATTTCTCTAACAGATGATAAAAAGGCTTTTCACCTTCCCCCAATATCAGATAATCTATATCTGCGCTAGCACAAATGGTTTCTTGCGGCATAAGCGTAGCGTGAACGCCGCCTAATACGGTAATTGTGCGTGGAAAAATGCTTTTTATAACCTTAAAACATTCTAAAGCATAATCTATTTGTAATGTTGTAGAACCGATACCAATTACGTCAAATTTATTAAATTCCAAAAACTCCTTATATTCTGCTTGGTTCATCCCTTTTAGGTTAGGATCAAGAAAATAAACATCATAACCTCGCTCCTTAATATAAGTAGCAAGACAAGCCATACCGTAAGAGAATGTATTGGTACCAGCGCCTTTTGCAAACTTACCATAGGTAACCTCTCTGGGAACAAAAGGCTCTTGAAGAAGAATCTTTAGTTTTTTCATATTTTTGCTGCGCTACCTCTCCAGCTAACCCCCTTATAAGAAGAAATATGAACATTTTTAAAATCTTCCATGGGAAACCAATCCGTTATTCTCTTTTTCGAAATAAATTCTACCTGCGGAGCGTTAAGCTTATCAAAAACATTAAGGCAGTTTCTGGTCAAAGATAATTTGCGGAAATTCTCAAAATACTCATAATAAGGCAACCAGTGCAAAGGAAACCGATATAGAGAATAGACAATAGGATACAACAATAAGGTAATCACCTTAGAACAAAACATAAGTACTCGTTTATTTAGGTGCCGCAAAAATACTTTTCTAAGTGGCTCAACAATATTAGATACTAAAAAATTCCCTTCCTGGGAATAGACCCAAAGAATCAATCTTCCTCCCGGTAAAACGTGCCTCTTAAGATTTTCTACTACCTTATCAGGATTCTCTGTATGATGCACTACGCCAATAGAAAATACTATATCGAATTTTTTACCCAGATCCATTGAAGCAATATCGGCTTCTATAAACTCAATATTTTTAAAATCCTTATTTCTCTTGACTGCAATATCGACGGTATTGAGATCTACTGCGGTAATACTTTTAGCATAAGGAGCAATGAATGATGTGTGCTGGCCGCCGCCGCATCCACACTCCAGGACATCTTTACCCTGAAAATCTTCCAGTCTTACCGGATAAATCCAATCCTGAAAAAGAAACAACTCTTCATCCCGGAATATTTCCCATTGTTTATGCCATTCGCTTTGTTTTAGCTGAGCCATTAGTTTTTAGGTTAAATCCTCATCTTTAAATAACAGCAGCCATCGCATGAAGGAAAAAGTTTAATCTTTTTCAATCGCCTTCTAAAAGAAACAAAACGCTCCGATCCCCATATTTCTTTTAATGTCTGTTCCTTTACGTTGCCTACTTTATATGATAAACATGGATAAGCCCGGCCAAAAGCATTAATCTGAAATGATGACCATGGTTCAAGACAAGCAGAGGTGCTCACCTGAGAACCGCATTTACCGGCTAAAAAATTCTGGAGTTCTTTCAAAGACCTAAAACGGGGATAAAGCCTAATCTTAGTCTTTCCTTTTAATTTTTCCAGCTGTTCTAAAGCACTTATTAACCTACTTGTCTCTAAATTAACTCTTGAACCTCGGCGATAAAAAAATTCATCTTCAATATTATCTTTAAGCGAGGATGGATTAAATTGAGCCTGATTTATCTTAAGCAATGAAAGAGTAAAGAAATCTGCGCTTATACTTTCGCAAAAAGAATACAGTTTAACAAGCTCATCAATGTTCTTATCGGTAATGATAGTTTTAATATCCAGCAATGGAAATTTTTTCTTCTGCTCTTTTTTAGATCTAGAAAGGGCAATAAGATTATTCTTTACTTTACTAAATGTCTGTGGAACTCCACGTAACTTATCATGGATTTCACCCATACCATCCAAAGAGACACTAATTGCCAAAAATCCTTTTCTTACCAATAATTCAATAATCTCATTATTAAGCAAAACGCCATTAGTGCTTATATTACAGAAATGCTTCCTCTCTAATGCATAACTTATTATCTCTTTGATATCTTTCCTTAAAAGCGGTTCTCCTCCTGAGAACGTTAGTAGAGTAAACCTCGGCACCTGGTCGATAACTGATTTGATTTCTGAAAGGGTTAGTTCTTCTTTGCCGCACTTATAATCCTGATCCTGGCAGCAAAATTCGCATCTTAGATTACACATTCCGGTTACTTCTAACTGAATCCGTAAAGGTGCAAATGCCATTCCATTACCATAAAGATACGCCAAAAGCCCGTGGCAATTCAGGATATTTTCATAGATTGCGGATAGATTCATTGCTTAGATCCCTTTAAGAAACGAACTTACCAAAAACAAACTGATTAAAAGCTTTAAATTCATCGATTCCGTCGTAACCAATCCAACTCCCTACGGGAGCGCTAAAACCGCTCTTTTTCTTTTTAAGTATAAAATCAGGTAAAGTATTTCGAAGCGCTTTTTTTAGAATATATTTTGTATTAAATCCCCTTAATTTTAAATCCGCAGGAATTGAAGCCGCAAAACTTACTAAATCTACATCAAGATACGGCGATCTAACCTCAAGGCTATTTCTCATCGATGCCCGATCAACCTTAACAAGGATATCATCAGTCAACCAAGTCATAGCATCAACATAAAGATACCTATCTAACCAATGTAAATCTTGCGCTTGGGCATAATATTTCTTAAAAGTCAAATAGGGATCAGTATCATAGACTAACTCCCGGTGTCCTTGACCCAATATCCGGATCCTTTCCTCAGGATTAAAAATAATCCGCCATAAATAATGCGCCTGCTGGGCCGGATGCAGTGAGCCATAAAAAAACTGCTTTTGCCTATAACCAAAACTCATTTTTCTATGCCTGAAACTAGGCAACAATTCAGGCATACGCGATAACAACCTCTTTAGGAATACAGGTAGAATCTTTGCGTATCCATAATAGCGATCAGCCATATAAGTTACATATCCGGCAAATATTTCATCGGCTCCGTCCCCGGATAAAGCGACTTTGACATAAGAAGAAGTTAACCTTGAGAGTTCAAATGTCGGAATAAGCGAAGTGTCTGAAAACGGTTCATCGTAAACACCGATAGCGTCATTAATCTGATTAATACTTTCTCCAGCCTTACATATTTTTTCATGATGAATCGTGCCGATCCAACGCGCTGCACGAGCGGCATCTTTAATTTCACTATAACTTGGCTGGTCAAAACCCATACTAAATGTATGAAGCTGGCCTTTATGGTATTTCTTCATAAGACTTGTAACCGAGCTAGAGTCAATACCACCACTCAAAAACGCACCTATCGGTACATCACTTACCATACGCTTTTTAATCGCATTTTCAAGCAAGCTTAAAACTCTTGAAGCGATATCATCTTCACTTAAGTTTGTTTTTACTCTAAATTGATCCGCATAGTTCCAATACCTGGTTTTTTTTAAGGTTTTTCCCGAATCAGATATACTCATGTACGTAGCGGCTTCAAGTTTAAATATATTTTTATACATCGTTAACGGTGAAAGAATATAACCTAAGGCCAGATAAGAATTCAAGGCTTCATAAGAAATCTCACGGGGAATATCGCTATCACAGATAAGCGCGCTTAACTCCGAAGCAAAAATCAATCTATTCCTATCTTTATAATAATAGAGTGGTTTTTTACCAAACCTATCTCTGGCCATAAACAACTCCTTGCGATAATTATCCCAGACAGCAAAAGCAAACATGCCGTTAAACTTATCCAGGCACTTTATACCCCAATGTATATACGCATAAAGGACTACTTCAGTGTCAGATAATGAACGAAAACTAACACCTAGCTCCTCTAGCTCTTTCTTTAACTCCTTGAAATTATATACCTCGCCATTATAAACAATAAAATACCGGGAATCGGAAGACACCATAGGTTGGCGCGCATTTTCCGACAGATCAATAATAGAAAGCCTTCTATGCCCAAGGGTAATATTACCCAGACTAACAATACCGTGGTCATCTGGACCGCGATGCCGCATCATATCGCACATCTTGGTTACTACTTCTGTACCCACGGCCGAGTTCCAATTTATTTTTCCGGCTATACCACACATAATAAAATTATCCCCGCTCTTCTAACCCGGTTTCTTTATGCCTACTTATGCTTATATAAATCACGCCCATAGCGATCAAGAACCAAAAAGAACGCACCGTAAGCATATCCACATACAAAGCATTAAACAAAAAACCTCCCAGCCCTGCCAGAATTATCTGATTAATATACCTATTCTCAATATTAATCTCTTGTTTTATTGCTTTACAAAAAAAACATACAGTTCTAAATAAAAAGAATAGCAAAGCAGTTAAACCCAATAAACCAGTTTCAGCAGCAATACCTAAATACATTGAATGAGGATCAATGCTTGTTTTATACCTACTTACTTGATCTTCCCTTAAATCAGGATATAACATACGAAATGGTTTCTCAATATCACGATAGTGTATATAATCGATTGCCTTATCGTTCGACATACCCATCCCAACGCCTACCCAAGGAAAATCCCTAATAATTTTGGTCTCTATCATATGTTGCATAAAATAAGGCTGATGCGCGGAGTTTAATTCGATAGTTACGGTTTGGCGCTCTAAATTTCTTTGTACATGAACCGGAAAAATCCACCATACAGTTAGAAAAACTACTGCAATCATAAGGACTAAAGCATAGATAAAAGACGCATAGCGCAATATTAAAATATAAATGTTTTCTTTGGGCATAAAAGCTAATCCGCAAAATATGGTAAAAGCAATTCCTGCATTACACCTAGTTTTTGTTAAAAGGGCAGCGATAAAACATAAAACGACTATTGAATACCCCCAGAAACACCATTTACCATTATTTTTCCTAGCTGCAAGAACAAAACCAAAAACAATAGTGGTATGTAAATACATAGTCAACATGGCAGGATGACGAAAAATAGAAGCTAAACGCAAAACCAATTCTTGATTGGCATTGCCAAGAAACTCATGATCAACCACTAAAAAGTTAGGATGTCCGCTGATTACAGAAATAAAATAAGCGCCGATGCCAGTCAGGGCAATCAACAAACTAACCAGACACCAACATTTAATTAAACGCCACCATACTGCTTGAGAATCAACCGTTTGACACAATACAACATATAAACTAACCAAATATAAAATCCCCGCATATTCAAGGCCGCTTCTGGCCAAATGTTCTGTATGGACAAAGGAAAAAAGAAAAACTATCAACATACCTCCAAGAGAAAACTTTAGAGGCAAGTTTAAAAAAGATCTCCCACCTTTAATTAACTGAACTAGCCAAATGAAAAATAAAAGTAAAAAAACTATATCAGAATACTGTATTTTCTGCCCTACAAACGGCAAATATGGCACTCTCATTACGGGAATCAGAATAATATACAAATATAATAGCTTTTCAGTTAAACTTATCTTTTTTATAAAATCACTAATTTGATGCAACATCATTTCCTCCAATTTTACCGAAAAAAATTATAATCACAGACTTTAATCTATACACAAGAAATGCCAATAAGGAAGATTTTCTGATACCTTGACATCTTTAAAAGTATCTCTTAAAACCATAATCTCTTTCCGGCTGAAACGCTGCTCTATGCGGGTAAAAAAACGGTCATATACGTCTTGACGAATCCGCTTAAGGCTCATCCCCTTATAATACTCAAGCGGGATATAATGCGCCCAACCGAATAAATTAAAGATTTTACCCAACAGAATAAACGGACAATAAACCAGTATTGCCACTAATTCCACAAATATGGAACGAAAAACAGGAGCTCGAATTTTTGTAACCAAGCTACGTACAGCAGTTACAATAGAAAGTAAAACACGATGAAACCAAGGCCGGTTATCTAAAGAATAATACAGATAGATCAATATCTGCGAAGAATACTTTTTTAATTTTCTAACCATATCCAAGGCGTTAAACGGCAGATGATGCAATACCCCTATGCAAAACAGAAAATCCGCAAATTTCTCCTTTAACGGTAAATTTGTTAAATCTCCCATTATAAAAACTGTATTATCGGATTTTCTTAAATTTTCGCGGGCCACAAAAATCGCCTCAGAAAAATCAATCATAACAAGTTCACGGCATTTATCATAGAGAAAATAGCTCCATCTTCCTATCCCACAGCCTAAATCACAAACTCGAGAGTTTTTGAGGCTGCTTAAATCAATAAGTTCGAAATTTAACAGGAATTCCTTCTCATGTTCAGCCAGAATATGAGGGTATTTAACCCATTCTGCACCAAAAGTAAATTGGATGTCTTCCGCAAAATCAGAGATAAATTCAGAATTATCGGTTTTACCAATCTGTACTTTTTTTCTAAGAGTTGCCGGCCATTTTGACGGCTCTAAAAGTATAATAACATCATTAATAATAGGGAATTCTTTTCCGGAAATTACCAACCGATCGTCTTTCAACTCACAATGATCAGTGCCAAAAATATCCTTAAGTAAGGCAATTTTATCTGAATAATACATTTTCATTAGAACTAGCCTTTCTCTGTTACATGTCTTTTTCTAAACGGGTACAATATTAGAATTAACAAAATAGGCATAATTTGAAACCGATAACGCGATATCGTTCCCAGATTATACGCTAAGAATGAATAAACACTCCCCCAGGCCAAAATCAATAAGATTGCCCAAATAAATAACGGCTCTTTTAGGTCTGCCCAACGAAGCTTGCGTATCGCAAACAGCAAAATTATTAAAATTAAAATGTTTTCTATTCCTGCTAAAAAACCAAAAAGATTATGCACTTCTCCAGGCAGAGGACGGAATAAAGCGGTAAACATACCTCTTGGAATATAAAACAGCATCTGGATTATATCCGAAAAATGTTCATGTGATCTCAGGGCGCTACCTCCTGCATCAAAACCATAGCTCATTTGATTAGCTGTTTTAACTAATTTATCCAAACTTTGGGGCTGGAAGAATTTAATTAGCATATTCTTAAATAAAACAATAAAACCCGTAACTGATAACAAAAACCATATTTTACCTGATTTTTTTAAACCTAAAAAGAATAATGCTATAAAAGGTACAAGCAAAATTAAGCCAAGCCAAGCTCTTATGTAAATTGATACTAGAAGGCCTAATATCAGAATCAAAAGATATAACCTCTTCCTACGACAATACCATCCAATAGCACCATAAACATACAAAGCCATACCTAAAAATGATATTGGGTCCTTGCCCAATATTGATGACCAAAACAGAATAGAAGGGAAAAAAACAAGAATATAGAATAAACTTATTTTCTCCTGTTTTAAAAAAATAACTATCCCGCGATAGAAGATATAGATAGCTACTAGGCCAAGCATAGCAAAACTAACTTTCACAGCGTGAAAAGAAGGTATAATTTGCTGTTGCAACCAAATAAGGTTAACCATAGCAAAAATAGAGCCCTGAATACTCATAAAAGGCCATTCTGATCTATTGTAAAAAGTGGCATTATAATAGCCATAAGAATCCAAACAATAATAATGCCATTCATAAAAAAGCATCAGGAATAAGACCACAAATAATTTAATACACCAGGCAATAAAAACAGCTTTTTTATCTTTTTGGCGTATTGGCCAGATAAAAATACTTAAGCCCAAAATAATCCCCCAAAACAATCCATAAATATAATCAATTTTAAGCCATTGCACCGAAAAATAGCGCCACCCGGACAAAACCTTATTTGCAAAGGTATATTCAATTCTAATCGATCTAACGGGAACA
Organism: Candidatus Omnitrophota bacterium; assembly: GCA_028712255.1. NCBI lineage: Bacteria > Pseudomonadati > Candidatus Omnitrophota > Candidatus Omnitrophota bacterium. The sequence goes on along the minus strand of JAQTQJ010000007.1, from coordinate 39,817 downwards.
TGGTGCCCTAATACTACAACTAGGTTCAAAAAATAATTTACTAATAAAATAATGCCTACGCTAATACAAATCCAAAAAATAATTCTTTTAGAGAAAATATTTCGGATATTCGATAAAATATCTTTTATTTTAATATTGGACATTATTGCCTTTTTACCATATTAGAAGAACTATTTTCTAATTCCTTAATTGTTATCTTAATCCCCTCTTCAAGCGAAAGTATCGAAGCCCAATTCGTGAGGTTCTTTAAACGGCTTAAATCAGCGTAGCTTCTAGGTTGTTCAGGTTCGTTACTACCTAAACTTCTGGCACCAAAATTCAATTTTTTCATATCTCCACCAAGCAGTTTCCAAAAAAGAAGGACGAAATCTTTGACTTTTACTGCCATGCCGCTACCTAGATTAACCGTCACGGATTCTTCTGCGTCACAAACCCTGCGTATCCCTTCTGCTACAGCCGACACGTGGATATAATCCCTATAGTGTTCACACGGGCTCAAATCAATACTGGTATCCTTGCAATAAGATTGATACAACTGATTGATCAACGAACCCTGCCGTTGGCCTGCGCCATACACATAAAACGGCCGTACGTGAATAAATACCCTATCCAGTTTCTTTGCGTATTCAAACCCAAATTTAGCCACCTCTATTTTCCCTTTAGCATAGTTTGTAAGCCTGCCTTGCGGAGCCATATCTTCAGAAAGCATACCAATCCGCGCGCCATACTCATTCATCGAGCCTACAAATATGAACTTCTTGAGACCAAGCTTAAATAACGTACCTATCAAATTTTTGCCTGCCTGTACATTCTCTCCCAAATGCAAAGAAGAATCGGGTTTTGTCATATCCCCCCAGCCTAAATGAATAAAAATATCCGGTAGGCCATAAGAATTAACCTTCGCCTTGATATCCTGCGCATCCAGATAATCCATACACAAGACACGCACTGCTTGCGAATGCGCCTTCTCTTCTTTTGAGGACTTATTCGTAAAACAGAATAATTCTGCTTCGGATTTGTTAAGAGACGAAACAACTGCATTACCGATGAATCCGCGGGAACCTGTTAACCAAATCTTTTTTAAACTCATTTAGAATTAAATCCTAATTTTGACATCACAACGCCATGATCAATAGTAAACTGATCGGCATTCGGACCGAGGATTAAATCCTTATCCTTACGAGAAAAATATACTACATTGCCCGGCACAATTTCCTGTTGGGCAGCAATAACAAAATGTTGCGCGGGTGAATTTACGCTTTTTGAATCATCAAGGACTACGAGTTTACCAGTCATCTTTACATTATCCAGGATCTTCTTCCAATCCACAGGGAGTATGGCATTAACAGAAAATAAAGAGGCATTTATATTATGTTTCTTGAAATTATTGCATAACTCCAAGCCCTGAGGGAACGCATAGTTAAAACAAACCACCGAAAGATCTCCACCGTCAGAATACTGGAATATCTCCCCATTCTTATCAAAAGAAACCTCTTCATCAACTTGTATAATCTCCTGTCGGCACAACCGTTGGCTAATACCGATAATACGAAATCCTGGAGCTATCAAATGCTTCTCTATGATAACCTCAGAATCATGTTTATTGGAAACAGCATAGCCTGGAATACGGGCTATAGAACAAAAATCATAGAAATTATTCAGTGAAGATTGTGGCCCTTCATAACCGCTATCCACGATTACATTAACAATCGTAAATGAACTCTCAATTTTACGACAACGCATAATATTATAAGTATTAACGAGTTGATCTATTCCCAGTAATAAAAAATCCTGTTGTTTCATGAAAAATATTGAAGAAACTCCGTTTAACATCAATCCAAACCCCATTCCCACAAGAGTGTTTTCACAATTCGGAGTATTCAAGACATAATGGCCACCATCGCTTTTAAGCCCCTTTGTCAAACCACTAATACAGCTACCCGCTGCGATATTTTGTCCAAACATTACTAGAGGAGATTTTTCAGCAACCCTTGATCTAATTAAAGCATTGATATGCGTAATATAATTCATGCTAATTCCTCACGTAGGCCCTTAAAGACTTTCTCAGCCAACTCTTTTAGAAAACTAAATTCAAAGTATTTTTTCAAAACATGTACAGGATCAAAATCGCTTTCTTCGATAACCGGCCAATCAATAAGCCCAACGTTAGGAGCCGCACCGGCATGATAATTAATATATTTACCAGCCGAATGCTCTTCAGTCTTCATAACCCAATCTCCCAATGTATGTAAAGCAACCTCCACAATAATCGGGGTCTCATCAGTCAGGGCTTTTGAACGTGCCTCTTCCAATAACCGGATATACCCATAAACATCATTGCCCTCCAGGCGATAGTAAGGTATACCCAAAGCAGATGCGTATAGATCAAGTTTTATATCACAGCGGCGCTCATGGATCTGAGTCGCCAGTGACCAGCCGTTATTCTCAACAATGATCAAAGATGAAAGGCGATATGTCTTCATCATGACCAGGCTCTCATAGAATATTCCTTCCTCAATAGCCCCGTCACCGATAACAACAATTGCTACTCCGTTTGATTTTTTAACACGATTACCTAAAGCCACTCCTGTTGCCACAGCCATTTGATTGCCTAGAATACTCGATGTATATAAAACTCCCGCATCTTCGTTATACAGATTCATACAACCCAATTGTCCGTTAGCTTCACCGGTTTCTTTACAAAGATATTCATCGATCTTTTTTTTCAGAGACCTGCTTCTAGCCAAATTGTAATGAATATTACGGTGCGTCAATAACAAACCATCCTTATCCTTCATACAGGCAGAAACAGCTACAGCTATAGCTTCATGTCCAAATGCCAGATGCACAGGACATTTAAATTGCTTGTCTTTATTGCCCTGATTAACAATCATTTGACTAAAACGGATACGTAAAACTTCCTGAGCAACCCTTTTATCAAGCTTAATAGCCATTTTCACCTTTTCTAGTTTAAGCAATCTTTGTTCCTAAAAAATCACACACTGATTTAAGCCCATCCTGCAAGCTAATTTCTGCACGCCACTTAAGCAATTGCTTGGCTTTAACATCACTAACAGTACGTAGGCTTATTTGTTCAGGAGTACGCTGGATTACCTTTGGATTTTTATTAAGCAGCGACTTAGTAGTTTCTATAATATCGCCGAGAGTAACCATCTGCCTCCCCTGAATATTAATAATCTCAAAACCGGTTAATCCGATTGCGGCAATTACCGCTAATGCAATATCGGAAACATGAACGAAGCGGCGTCCGGTTTTCAAAGAACCAATAGTTACCTCATCTTGAGTACTAACCGCATTAAAAATAGACTCTACCGCTGACCAGTTATCCTTACGCGGCCCATAAACAATACCGAATCTTAAAATAGTTACCGGACAAAATCCACGCTGATATTTTTGGCGAAGATTTGCTTCGCTAACTAATTTCGATAAGGCATATTCGGAAGTAAGGCCAGCTATATCGATAACATCCTCCTCTTTTTTAGCTATGCCCTCTTCAAAGCGGTCATATACCCATTCAGACGAAGCAAAAATAAACTGCTTTACTCCTCTACCCTGAGCCGCCTCAATTAGATTTAGTGTTCCCATAACATTGACATCAAAACACGAATAAGCTTTATTCCGACAATCTGCATCGCGAGACAAAGCCGCAAGGTGAATAACAGCATCAACATCTAAAGGTATCTTTTCGGCTATTTTCGGAGAACGAATATCCGCAACCGAACATCCATCCTGGCCTGTCTCAACTAAATCCACTCCGGTTACCTGAATCCCCTTAACTTTAGCAAGCCGTAAAACTTCTTTGCCGATAAAACTACCACAACCCGTCATAAATATTTTCATGATAAACGATCTCCCAATACACTCTGAAACAGTTTATCCCACTGCTTCAGATACTGCTCTTCACTATATAATGTATCCGCAATCTCTTTACCCTGAATACCAGCTAGTTTTCTAGTTTCCGGATCTAGAATTAATCTTTCCAGATTCTTATACCAATCTTCTTCATTCCTACAATAAAGCGGTAATTTACACTTTTCCATTGTGCGCACATATGCCGGTGCAGCTGAGACAACAGTAGGTAAACCTGCTCTCCAGAAAAATACTAACTTATTTTCAGGTTTTCCATGCATCAAAGCATCAGTGTCGTTTAAAGGAATAACGGCTATGTCACAAGCGGTTATCAAAGTAGACAACAATTCCCTGTTCCACTGATATAAATGAACCAAAGATTTATTACCGCTTACAGTATTAGCATAATAGCGGTGCCCAAAAATTTGTTTTATCTCGTCTACAATTGAGATTCTCTTGAATTTACTCATATATCTTCCATATTCAAGATCCGTGATGACATGCAAAATTAATGGATATTTCTTATTAAGTTTAACTAAAACTTCCTTAATCTGTTTTAAGCTTCTAACAGTTTCAGGCCTACCTTCCCAAACTAAATTGATCGTACCATTGGCAACATAATCAGTCTTAACATCACGTAATACATTCTGATGAAACTCCAGAATAATATGTGTATTCTTGCAATACATCTGGATATCTTTCTCCTGTTCTAAAGTCGCACAGATAACAGCATCAGCCCTCTTACACATATCCTTAATGGCATTAACATAATTAAGTTTTAAAAATTTATGTTCTCCCGCAAGAAACTTAGCCAGCCCTCTTAAGGCACCCCGAAGATCAAATCGCGGTACAGCCAGGTAAGCATCAACAGATATATAAATTATTTTCGTACGCCCTCTGGGAAAACGGCTCCAAGCACTCACATCAACTCCGGGAGTTAATACGATAACATCGTATTCATCGTTCGGATTCGCTATCTCAAAATTAATATTCCGTTTATTCGCATAATAAACAAAATTCCTTAAATCAAAAGGATGAAATTTCGGCTTACCAAAAGGGACATAACCAATTTTTAATTTAGAAAAATTCATATAATTTATACTTTATCCACAAACAACTAATAAACTAAACCAGAGATTGGTCATAATAAGTAATCCTTGTGCCTGCGTTTTCAAATTTAAACGGCAAGCGATAAAGGCTCGAAAGCGCACCAGCCACTGCTTTCTGCTTTTTCGGCTCGACAAAGAAAAGTAAAAATCCTCCCCCGCCTGCGCCTAAAAGTTTTCCCCCAAGGGCTCCAGCTGCCATAGCGCGGTCATAATAGCCGTCGATTTCCTTAGATGAGATTTCATCCGTAATGCTTTTCTTAAGCAACCAACCGCGATGCAGGAGGCGGCCAAACTCCCGTAGATTGGCTCCGGAAGAAAGCAACTCCCCGAAGGGAGCCACCAGACTTTTCATCTCGGCAAGCACATGGCGTTTTTCTTGCGTCTTCATGTGTTGAACGCGTAAAATTTTATGAGCATCTCTTTTTATGGCAGTATAAAACAGCATTAGATGGCTCTCCAAAGATTCTTTTATTTCAGGCTTGTAAAAAACCGGATCCACAGAAACAGTTCCATCAGTATGAAAAGTAAAAATATTAAGGCTGCCATATGCAGCAGCATAATGATCCTGCTTACCGATCTTGCGCTTTAACTTATCGATTTCAAGATGCGAGGCCATACCAGCTAACACACCTTTAGTAACCATTTTTCCTTTAAGTGCAAAAAGCGCATGTAATAATCCGACAGCAAAAGAGCTAGAAGATCCCAATCCGGTATTTGCAGGAATATCCGCAAATGTGGAAATTTCAAGCGGGATATCCATATCCATCATCTTTAAGGCTTCACGGACAATCGGATGCTCAATATCCTCAATCTTATCTTTAAACTCCACCTTGCTCCAATTTATCCGGAATTTATATTCTGAGATAGCTGTCTGGCGTTTAACCGCCACGTAAATATACTTATCTATGCCGGTAGAAATTACCTGGCCTTCATCTTTTAAATAAAATTCCGGCAGATCGGTCCCGCCTCCAGCAAAACTAATCCGAAAAGGAGTCCTTGAAATAATCATATTTTCTCCAAAAAAGGTACTGCTTCGTTTAAATTCTTAACTACAAATTCAGGTTTTTCTTCAAAGCCTAAATCCTTTAAATCATCGTTTTGGCCAGTATAAACACATCCGCAACCAGCTCGATAAGCCGCCTGACAATCCCTGGGATCATCTCCTATAAAATATGCCTTATCCAAGCGGAAACTCCACTTACGCGCAGCCTCAAAGAAAAGCCCCGGCTCAGGTTTACGACAGAAACACTTTTCATCCCAATGGTGCGGACAAAGATAAATATCTAAAATACTTATTCCTTCACCATTCAATGCCTCTTTCATCCGTTGATGAATAAATTCAACAGCTTCAGCCGTCACCATACCTCGAGCAATACCGGCCTGATTGGAGATAACGATAAATGAAAAACCTGCCTGACTCAGCTTTTTCATTCCTTCGATATTTTCTTGGATAAAAGAGAAATCTTCCCAAGAACCAATATATTCACCTCTTGGCGCCTTCTTATTGATCACTCCATCTCTATCAATAAGTAATATCTTCTTGGGTTGGAGATATTTCTCCATCATCCTTAAGCGTTGTACATCTGAAATACTATAATAAGTATCCAAAACAGTAAAACCAGCCACTTGGCCCACCGAAACCAATTTGTTGATTATATCAGAGAAACTAACATCTTTATCGCTATAAAATTCAAATACTTTCTTGTTTACGATCATATATCCTAATTCAACAAAGCCCAAACCTGCAGCAGAACGAGTTTTATCATAAACCTGGACAACTCCTGCCTCACCCATACGGATATTGCCTTTCTCTTTAGGTTGCACAATAAAACTCAACAACTTTTTCTGTTCATTATAAAACTTTACGATTTTTTTTAAGTTAAAAGGTAAAAAATTATCGCTGTATAAAAGTAAAAAATGTTCATCGAGTAACTCCTTGGCTTCAAAAAGGCGCCTCCCGGTTTCCCACTCTACAGGCCCGTGAGAATATCGTATAGATAGCCCTAGCTGGTTGCCGTCTTTAAAATATTCACAGATCTGTTCTCCCCGATACCCGGTTAACAAAATAACTTCTTTAATACCATTATCTTTAAGCTGCTCCAAAAGATACCATAAAAAAGGTGCGCCATTAACCAGAACCATTGGCTTAGGCACTAAATCAGTTAGAGGACGCAAACGCTCCCCCAATCCTCCGCAAAGAATTACAGCTTGTTTAGGGATATCCATCAGCAACCCCTAGGATCAAAATCAGGATAAGTACGGTCTTTGTCCGAAATAATCGCCGGTTCGGCAGGCCATTTAAAATCAAATAGCTTATCATTATAACGGAAACCACGATAAGCATCTGGCGAATAAAATTCAGACATATAATAAAGAATAGTAGTATCGTCCTTTAAAGTAAGATATCCATTAGCGCATCCGGCAGGAATATGCAAACTCAAAGGAGCTTGAGAATTCAATTCAACGGATATCCATTTTAAAAATGTTTCCGATTCGGGCCTTAAATCAACAATAATGTCATAAATGGCCCCAGAGACGCATAACATTGTTTTGTGCTCGCCAAAAGGTTTGAGCTGATAATGCATGCCCCGTAAAGTATATTTTTGATTATTCTTGGAAACATTAGTCTGCAGGATCTTAGATTCTAAGCCGTTTTTTAAAAATTCTTTCTGGCAGAAATGCCTAAAAAACATCCCGCGGCTATCCTTAAAAGGCTCAGCCTCAATAATCCAAACACCTTTTATTTTTTGTTCGTAGAATTTCATATTTAAAGTTGTAGCATCTGCGGGCAATTGGGAAACGGCGCAATTACTTTTCCGCAAAAATGATACTTATTTTTTAAAAGTGAAATTATCTCTGTTTTAAAATTCCACGCCAGTAAAACAATTATATCAGGCCCTTTGGAAAAAGCCTCCTCGGGAGAAATAATGAGTATATCGGAACCGGCAGCATACTTATTGTGTTTTAATGGATTCTGATCAGCTATACAAATTAAATGTTCTTTATTAATGTTACAATAGTTAAGCAAAGTAGAACTCCTTGCAGAAGAGCCATACCCAACCAATCTCTTATTTTCTGATTTTTCCTTTAGAATGAGTTCGACAAATTTATTTTTATGCTTCTGGCAATCTTTAGAAAATTTATCCCAAACTTCTTTGCTATTTAACCCACTCTTCTCTTCAGCATCAATTTTCTGCTTTAATCTTTGCTCAATAGGCTTATTCGCGCCTTTATGAGAAAAATAAAGCGCTAAAGATCCGCCGCTAATCGGGCTTTCTAACAAATCAAAAGCTTGCAAACCATGTTTCTTGAGTAAATACTGCATACTTTTTAACGAAAAATAAAAAAGGTGCTCGTGGTAAATCGAATCGTATTGAAGCCCGTCAACAATAACCCCAGCATAGTGAAATTCAATTACTCCTACTCCATCGGCAGCTAAACAATGCTTCATGCCGGCAACAACATCATGCACATTGGCAACATGAGGAATAACATTACGCGCAAAAATAAAATCCGCTTTCCTCTTATCAGAGACTATTTTCTTAGCAATTTTTTCGCCAAAAAATGCAGCAATTGTAGGAATACCGCTATCATTAGCCATCTTAACTATATTTTCGGCAGGATCTACCCCAAGGACTTCAAAACCTTTATCTTTAAATACTTTTAAAAATGTTCCGTCATTGCTTGCAACCTCAACAACAAACGGGCTTTTAGTGTTTAACCTTTTGCAAGCCTCCTGGCAGAATAAATTAGCGTAATTTTTAGCGGTAGATGATGTTCCTGTGACCCAAACATAATGTTTAAAAAGATGCTCTGGCTCAACTGTTTCAGTCAACTGCACAGTTGAACATTCTGAGCAACGGCAAAGAGAAAGCGGAATTAGCGGAAGCTTTTCAACTAAATTATTCCTGAGGCTATTAGCCGGAGGTTGCAACCCAAGCTCAAGAAATGTTTCTATCCTATTACTGCCGCATATACGGCAAACTTCGATTGTCTTATGTAACGAGTTATTCATCGCTCTCCTTTAGCACGACGCAATTCTAAATTAATCTGGCCGGATCCGCGTAAATATTCCAGCTGCTTTAATCGATTGGTCATCCTTCCCCTGAAATATTCTTCATTAAAATCTATCTCTTTAAAAAACTTGACTAATTCCTCGCCTCCGCGCAATAGATTCCATTCCGGTTTGAAATAATCTTTTAAAACCGTCAGAATCTTCTTAAAACTTACGCGATAAGTCCTGGAATCTGTTCCATGTTCGCCGGTAAAAATCAATTTACTCCCCTTAACTACTTGCTGCGCAGCTTCCCCTAAATCCCTTACCGTAAAATTACCGTTGGGGATACCCACGTTAAAAGATTGATTGGCAACTAGCTCCTGCGGCGCCTCCAATCCTGCAATAAAAGCACTTGAAACATCCCGGATATGTACTACCGGCCTCCAAGGGGTGCCATCGCTTTTGATTTCAATTTTACCTGTTGTATAAGCACAACCAACTAAATTATTATAAACTATATCGCATCGTAATCTGGGGCTGACTCCGAATACCGTCGAAGGACGAAATGCCACAACTATAAACTCATCATTTCCCAACTCTCTTAATTTCAATTCCGCCTTCCATTTTGTTTTGGCATAAACAGTAATAGGATTCTTTTCGCTATTCTCTTCATCCAACTCTTCTTTATTATTAGAAACTCCATACATACTCTGAGATGATGAATAAATAAATCTCTTTACCTTAGCCATTTTTGCTAAAGTTGCCAGTTTTACAGTCCCCTCATAATTAATCTCTTCGGTAAGACGTGGATCCAATGCTCCTAATGGGTCATTTGAAAGGCCAGCCAAATGGATTATTGCATCAAAACCTTGTACATCCTCAAAGGTAACATCTCTAATATCCTTGGTTACAAAAGGATAGGAGTAATCCAACGGATACAGCAAATTTTCTTCATAGTAATTAATATCAAAACCACTGACCTTATGCCCTTTCTCCAATAGCATCTTTACCAAAACGCCCCCAATATATCCTCTGTCTCCGGTCACAAGAACCTTCATTTCATACCTCGCATATTTTGTTCATTATTCTGTTTATTAATCCAACTGGAAAATTCATTGATATTAGAAACACCCTCAAGAAACATAGCCCCAGGCCATATTTTCTGAATTTGTGTAGCTTTACCACCCTTAGAAGACCTATTCAAAAAATGTTTCCAGCTTTTTTTATCAAAAACTGTAAATAATAAATAACACCAATCAAACATATTAAGCATAAGAAAACGCTTACCTAAATCATTTAAAGGTAAAATACCTGACTTATACTGGGCAAACCATGAATAAACCTGATGCCGGATATACTGACAACGGCTGATTTTTATTTTTTTTAATAAATCCGCATGATTTATTTTTAAAAGCGACAGCCAGATATGCATACAATTATTCATATCTGCACCGGGAAGCTGGCCTTTAAAATCCGGATTAATTCCCAGGTATTTTTTCCCTTCCTCCTGCTTATTATTGTATGCGAAATGACCGAATGATTTAGAAGATACGCCAACAACCAATAATTTTTCAGGCACAAAGACCCAGGACATTGCTGTCAATAAAAGCGAATTTATCGCATAGTGGTCCGGAAACGGCGGCTGAAACGCGCCTCCCCTAATCTGATTCATAGCTACTCTAGACATCAAAGTAGTTTGCATATTAAGCGGAAGACGATTATGAAAACGAAACATATCTCTAACAATAAGAAAACGTTCCTCTTTTTGTATTATTTTTTCTTTCTCAAATTCCTTACCAAAAGAATAAAAAGGATCTTTGTAATAACTTTGCCTGTCTTGGCCGATTGAATAGGGCGCCATATAACTATAAGCATTATAGGTAACGCAATCGGGATTATTGTATCTTTTTAAAATTTCCTCCATACGGTTAAAATACCCTGGCAAAAGGCCATCATCATCCCCCATCATCAGGACATAATCGCCTTTACTGGCTAAAAGAGCATTATTCCAATTCTCTGTCACACAGACAGGCTCAGAGAACCTCACCACCTTTAAACGTGAGTCGCTAGAAAAAGATTTTAATATTTCTTGGGTTTCATCGGTATTGGCATTATCCGAAACAACCAATTCCATATCCTGATATGGCTCAAGCAATATCGAAGTTATACAATTTCTTAAATACTTTCCCCCGTTACGGGTTGGCAGTAATACTGAAAATTTCATACACTCGCTCTTTTCTTTAAAATAATAGTATAAGCACTTCCATTATCCTTCTTGGTTTCAAAAACACCCACCGCTAATGAAATAAAATGCCCCATAATAAAAGCAGCTGTTTGAAACAATTTATTAGAGGATTTATTCATTAAATAACGCTGCCAACCAAATCTGTTCCAAGCTCTTGCCCCTTTATCATTAAAAGTTACCATCACAGGCTCTAGGCCAAAAGGTTCTACATAATTGATTAGCAGCTCAACCGGAATAAGCCATAAATGCCTCGGGGCATCCACATGCGGCCATTGCGCGCCCTGCAGCTTGAACTGAAAAGCCGCAGGGTTAGGAGCCGCGATTAAAATTACTCCGTTTGGTTTTAAATTTTTTGCAGCCTTCTTCAAAAATTCCCAAGGGTCAGTTAAATGTTCGATAACCTGCCAAAGCGCAATAACATCATATTCTTTTGCCGATTCAATAACCTCATGAGGCTTATCACTTTTAATGACCTTAACACCAATAATTTTTGCTAAAAAATCGCAGCATTTTCCTTCTCTTTCGATAACATCCACCTCAAAGCCGCCTTTTTTTGCCTGAAGCGCAAATACACCATAACCTGGCCCCACCTCTAAAAGACGGCCATCTTTGACAAACCGTTTAATCATCGCAAGCTGAAAGCTTGTTTTTTTTGCGACGTTTTCTATTTTTTTAAATAGCGGCCGGCAGTAATAACTTTCCCCATAATAAACTCCCAAATCAACCGGCGGATTGGCTAAAAAAATTAAACCGCATTTCATGCATTTCTGGTATTTAAAGACTTCGGTAGAAACCCTCCTATTCCAATCTTTAGTTGTAAATGCTGATCCTGAGTTTATTTTGCAAACCGGACACTGTGTTTTCATATTTATTTTTTTCTGTTATATAAACCGATTAATTCTCTATCGGAAAGAATCTCCTCGCTTTTACGGCCCATAAAATAATAAGCCGAAGCAGCATCTAATGCTGCTCTTTTTCTGATCAAAATATAATCAAAATATTTAAAATAAAACGAAGTAAGATGCGCAAAAACTAATAAAATATTTTTAATAATTTCATTTTTTGTAAAACTTGTAAGAAAAAATCGCCATGACCAGGCAAGTGCCATGCCCGGTCCGGAAACAGCTCCGCTTGAGATATCCTGAAACCTCCTGAACAAGCGCCTATGCCCTAAATAAGTAAATCTGGTAAAATCAAACTGCTTACCATGCACTTGCTGCATAAACGGTGTTTCTGCGTAAACAAGGCCATCATTTTTCAAAACTCTAAAAATCTCACTCACGCATAAATATGGGTCTATTACATGCTCAAGCACTGCCTGTATTATTACTCCGTCAAACGAACAATCATCGAAAGGTATATCATGAGCATCAGAAATCAACATTGTTCTCGGGCCAAACGAAATATCGCTTTCTATTAATTGCATCGATCCATTTTTAATCAAACTATCCATTCCTGGCCCAACAATACTTGCGCCGATAACCAGTATTTTTGGAGATTTAGATTGTTTTAATGCTAATTCGCTAAATTTAGCCAGATTTTGACGCGCCTTAATGTTTACGCCAATGCCCGGAATTATTCCTTTAATAATTTTCCTAATCCGGGAATGATAGCTCTTAGGAAAATAAGTTGATTTACTATTCACGAAATCATTGATTGAAAAAAGGCTGTTTTTCTCATTAATCAATACCGGAATATCATTTACAACAGGATATGCCAAATTACAATCCAGATTGATACATTTGAATAAATCCCCTTGCAATTTAAGCTTGCTTTTACATACCGGACAACTTAATAAATTTATAACTTCAGCTGGTAATTTCATTTTAATTACTATTTTCCTTTTTTAAATAATCCTTCCACCATGCAATAGTTTTATCCAGCCCATGGTTAAGGTCATACCGTGCAAACCAGCCGATTATATCTTGAATCTTCTTCACGTCTGCAACTAAAAGCTCCGGCTCGTTCGTATTTGCGGTTATTTTACCAAATTGGACTAAATCCGACCGGCCTAATTTTGCCGAAATAATATTAATTAATTCTTTAATCGATACCGGAACCCCGGAACCGATATTTATCGCGCCGCAAAAGTTACTTTCCAGTAAAGCCACAAAAGCCAAAGCAACATCCTCGACATACAAAAAATCACGCTTTTGGTTGCCTTCTGAACAAGGAATCTGTTTACCTTTAAGAAGTGAAGCAATAACTGAGGATACTAAACGATTAGGATGCTCAGCTGGCCCATAAGCAAAAAATATCCTTGCCCAAACACTGCTTAAGCCAGTTTCTTTAGAGAGAACCTCAACTTTCTTTCTTAATTCATTTCTGCAATTACCATATAAAGTAGCAGGCAACAAAGGTGTAGTATCCTCAGAACACCTTCCTTGACTCCAATCATATTCGGCGCAGGTTCCTGCGATTACGGCTCTTTGCCCGCCTTGAGTACGAAAGGATTTTACCAAATCAAAACTAGCCCGCACCCAATCATGATTCTCTAAAGCAGTCCAATATTTCTTATGTTCGGTATACCAAGCTAAATGTAAAAGATGCGTGGCTCTAACTGAAGAGACCAGGCTATCAGTGTCTTTAGAATTTAACAGGTTAACCTGACACCAACGTACACCCGGGCAACTAAAATCATTTTTGGAAAATGATACGGCATGTACCTGATAACCTTTTTCTATTAACAAAGGTAAACAATGCCTACCAATAAAACCGGTTGCCCCGGTAACTAAAATCTTCTTCATAAAATTAAATTTGAGTATTTATGTAAAAAATCTCTGCCAATACGTGAAACACTCCCATAGGAAAAATGACTGGGATTCATCAGTGATTTAAAACGCTGCTGAAGTTCTTCATCTACCTGAGCATAATTAAGTTTACCTTCAATTCTATCAAACATCTCTTCCGCCAGTTTCTTTATATCTTCGGGTGAATTCTCAACCAGGCGTAACTGTGAAGATTCATATAGCTGACTAAGGCAAGAATGGCTTAAAGCAGAATCAAAGACCTCTTTAAAATGAAGATACCTGTTTTCTTTATCTGACCAGGTCAATTTCGGTATAGCTATATCTTTGGCTCCATAAGGAAGTACGCCTGCCATATGTGCGGAATTTGCTATAGCCACAGGCACACCGAATATATTAGCTACATGGCACAATCCTGAATGACTACCGAGAAAAAACTTAGAAGCTGCGCAAAGAAAAACATCCATCCATTCACTTTTAATCCCCAGGTGAGGGTAATCAATAACACCTTTCATAGATGGAATTTGCTTCATGGATTTATCCCCCATACGAATCACCCAGCCGCCACGCTGAACAATATCATCCATGGCAGGAAAATAATTATGGATATCGGCATTACGCGTAGGTTCGATTCTTCCTGAACATCCATCTTCTCTGCAGTGAACACAGACAAACCAATCATCTTTTTTCATCCCCAAATCATATAAAACGGCCCAACCACGCTTAAGGTCTTCATCTCGTAAAATCAAAAGCGCCGGCCTATCTGAAAACTTTTTTTGAATCTGGGGAAAGTAGGCGCTATTGGGTGAAAAAACAAAACGATGAGTTTGAGCTAAAGTAAATTTATTTTTTTGCAGTGGATCAAATAACAAGCAAAACAAAGGTGAAGTAATAATTTTTATATATTTTTCCCAGTAAGTTAAAAGATGCCGGTTATAAATTTTATTTTTAGGAACCAACATAATAATTTTAAATTGTGGCCGAAGGCACAACATCCCTTCTTTAATATAGCAATCCGGCTCGACACAAAGATGGCCAATACCGCATTCAAGAGGGCTAATGAATTTTACATTGAATAAACTACAAAATGGCCAAGCAATAAATCCTGCAATCTGACAAAAAATTACATCATATAGTAATTTTTTAAAACCTCTTCTTATGCAGAAAAAAATCCCCTTCTCTTTAATCCTATGCAAAAGAGCAGCCAAAATCTCATATTTGTATTGAAGTTCAATTTGAAAATTAAATTTATTATTTTTCATAAAACTAAATATGAGTATTTACGTAAAAAATCCCTGCCAATACGTGAAACACTCCCATAGGAAAAATGGCTAGGATTCATGAGTGATTTAAAACGCTGCTGTAGGATATTGTCTTCTTCGGTATATACCATTTTCCCTTCGATTCTAGCGAACATCTCATCAGTCAGATTTTTAATATCCTCCGGATCATTATCGACCAAACGCAATTCCAATGATTCATAGTCCTGCCAGATCTTCCTAAGCGGGATAAGTGAGACTTCTTTAAAATGAAGATAACGGTTCTGCTTATCCGACCAAGTCAGCTTAGGCATACATATATCTTCAACTCCATAAGGTAAAACACCGGACATATGCGCATAGTTGGTTATCGCCACAGGAACGCCAAATATCGAAGGCAAAGCACTTAATCCAGAATGGCTACCGTGAAAAAACTTAGTACTACCACAAAGAAAAACATCCATCCAGTCACTTTTAAATTCTGAATGAGCATAGTCAATTACCTGCCTCATGGGCGGCAGAGACTTCATAGCCTCATCTCCCATGCGGATTACCCAACCGCCGCGGCTAACTACTGATTCTATTGCAGAAAAATAATTTTCGATATTGGCATTGCGAGGAGAACAATCAGGCTTTCCGAAAGAACCATCCTCCCGGCAATGAAAACAAACAAACCAATCTCCTTTTTTCAATCCCATCTTGTATAAAACCTCCCAACCACGTACAATATCATCCTGTTTCAAAGAAAGTAACGCAGGCCTACCGGCAAATCTTTTTTGAATTTCAGGAAAATATGCGGCTTCAAAAGAAACAGCAAACCGATAAGATGAATAACCGGTAAATCTATTTCTCGCTAACGGTTCTAATATCGCGCAAAGCCATGGAGAACTAATGATTGTAAAATACCGCTTCCAATAACCCAAAAAATGCATATTACATATTTTAGCGGAAGAGGCCAATAAAATAGCCTTCTCTCTTCGGTGTAATCCTAATATTCCTTCTTTAATATAGCAATCCAGTTCAACACAGAGATGTCCAATAGCACCCTCCAATAAAACCAGAAATCTGATCCGCATTAATAAACAAAACGGATAGGCAATAATACCGCACAGATTAGAAATAATTATTAAATATAACCTGCGGACATTCTCTTTAATATAGCAAAATAATGCTTTGTTTTGTATTTTGCTATGAATGTACCCTATCCAAAAAAATATTTTCTTATCGGAATCAATATTAGCGTGCCAAAAACGGCGACAGTTATGCCAGATTAGAACCACAAAAGGTATAAAAATAATATTAATAATTAAATAACCAAAAGCCATCCCATTAATACCAAAATTCTTACCAAGTATAAAAGTAGACAAGCCAGTGACTACCCCCAAGAGAACAGAAAAATACAAAAGTGGTTCTTTCTTATGTGCCCTCAGATAAAATGAAAAAGGGAAAGATAATATTGAAATAATCTGGGCAATAAGGAATAATCCTGCAGGAAGCGGTGGAAGAATGCGCTGAGAAAAAGGATTGGCTGTCTGGTAAAGAACATAAATAGCTATCCAGACGAATACTGAAAGGGCCAAAATAATAAAAATAAATATTTTCGTAATACGCCAAAAAAGCTGATCAAGCTTTTGGTATTCTTTACGCGCAATCAACATGCCAAACTGCGGTATCTTAGGTGATAACCATGAACCGGCAATTGCTCCTATTCCCCCAATAATAGTCCAGGTCATGCCAAATTGACCCGCAATAATTGGGCCGTGATAACGAAAAAGAACAGGAGTGAATAGCGAAAAAACAAAATATCCAGTGATCCAACTAAGCGCTATTCTCCACTGCATAGGAAAAATTTCTTTACGCCAATCTATGCGAACACCCGAAATATTACGCAAAAAAAGACTTTTAATAAAATTGCGGTATCTAAATCCTAAAAATATTACCGAGCACAACAATACCGATACAACCGAAATAGATGCTGCCCAAAGCTTAGCGCCAATGAAAATTGCTACCCAAACAGATAAACTGGTAATAATCCCTTGAAAAAAACGGTAAGTATATACATTAGACACCTGATTACAGCCTTCAAGCAAAGCCCAAACCGGAATAAAACATATCGTGACCGCAGTAAGAAAACACAAGGAGAACCATGGGAATACCCAGTTTACACCGGCGTTGTGTGACTTTATAAAAAACATATAGCCAGCTACACTTAACCCCAAAGCGATAATCGCTGCACCCACCATATACCATTTAGAAGTAATACTAGCCAAACTTCTCAGCCGCGATAACGCATCTTTATCTCCGGTAATATTGCCACCTTCATCGATCCCTAATTTAGACCATTCATGACTGGCAAACTGTATAATAACGGTACCTAACCCTAATTCCACAAAAACCTGCAAAGCCAAAAGACTAGCAAAAGTATAGTAATACCCCTGATATTCAGGAGTAAATTTTACAACTATCAGTAAAGCAGTTACGGGCCCGGCGAAAACACTCCAGAATTTAGATAACACCCCGAATAACACCGCCCTGTCAACTTCGATCTTACGCAGTAATTTACGTGATTTATGTAATATAGCTTGCATTTATCCTTGCGTTAGCCCCATATCAATCAAAACGCGCCCTACCGCACTCTGTTCCATATATTCAACAGCTTCGTTGATATCTTTTAGCGCAAAAATACGGCAGACTAATTCTCTCAAATTAAATTTTCCAGAGATAACCCAATCCGCATACATGGGTATATCTCTATCCGGTTGAGTTTGGCCTCCCCAGGTACCGATTATGCGTTTACCCTTAATCAAATCAAAAGGGTTAATTTGAATCTTTTCGCCAAAAGAAAGGTTACCCGCTATAACGCACAACCCGCCATTATCCCGGACTGATTTAAAAGCTATCTCCATAGATTCCTTTTTGCCGGCAGATTCAATCGCATAATCAACACCCTTGCTATCCGTAATCTTCATGATTGCTTCAATAATGTTATCCTTCTTAGCGTTTAATGCATGTGTGGCTCCAAGTATAGTTGATTGCTTAAGCCTATCTTCGGATATATCTATAGCGATAATTTTCGATGCCCCACGGGCTTTAGCAGCCAGCAATGCGCTTAAACCGATGCCTCCCATGCCAAAAATCGCAATACTTTTATTTTCAGAAATATCCATTGTATTCATCACGATACCTGCACCCGTAGGAATAGCGCATCCCAAAAGCGCAGCCTCACGAAGTAGCATTGCATCCGGAATTTTAACCAGGCGATTTTCAGAAATAACTGCTTTTGTCATAAAGGTAGAAATTGCCCCGGAATTAACAATTGTGTTATCATTTCTTTTATATGAAGCAGATGGAATATCAGAACCGTTACCTTTAATCCAAGTTAATACTACCCTATCTCCTATCTTGATTTTTTTTACTCCAGCGCCAATAGCCTCAACTACTCCAGAGCCTTCATGCCCTAAGGTATGCGGAAGAAACTTATCCTTACCTTTTAACCCGCGCATCTCATTTAGCTGAGTATGACAAATCCCACTATAGGCAATTTTTACCAGCACCTGCCCGGCTAATAAATCCGGAAGCAAAAGTTCTTCAATTATCAATGGTTTATTGATTTCCGATAATACTGCTGCCAATATTTTCATCATTTATTTTTATTGTTTATTAGTTTTTAATATCTGATTTGTCCAGTGCCTTGCTGTCTGCTCAAGACAAATAGATATGGGAGTAAAATCGCTAACTGGCTTTAATACAATCCCCGATATCATACTTGTGTTTTTCGGATATCTTGGGCTTATCATAATTTCATCCAAGGAAGCCCTAATTACTTTATCTGTACTTACCCCCATTAACCTAGCCAAAACAATAGCCAAATCATATCTTGACCACACTTCAGGAGAACACACATTAATAATCCCTGTTGAGCCTTGAGATTGAAGCAAACTAACCGCAGCAATAACATCTGTTACGAGAGTCGGACAAAATATCTGATCATACGCGGCCCGATAAGTGCCGCCCGATGACAAAATTCCCGCAATTTCATCAAGAAATGTCTTATCTTCTTTAACAAGAGAAAATATTTTACATAATCTTATTACTAAAAAATTCTCTTTGGTTATAGCGGATATCTGCGCTTCTACCTCAGCTTTTTGCTTACCATATTCAATTATTGGGTTTACAGGAGATTGATCTGTATAGCTACCTGTCTTACCGTCAAAAACATAGGAACTTGAAAAAAAAACTGGTTTTACGCCTTCTTCGGTAAGCTGACGAATAAGTTCAAAAGTACCGTCAACATTGGCTTTCCTGACTTCTACTTTCTCTTTCTCAGTAATATTAACTCTGGTAATCGCGGCAAAAATAAGCGCCTCTTTATAATGCCTTTTAGCCAATTGAAGCCCAGCTATATTAGGCTTATAGAGATCGAGATCATACATATGCTGATCCTCAACAGAACCATTTTTTACCGTGGCAATACAATCCGGATAAATTTTACGATATGCCGGTAAAAAATAGCGCCCCAAAAATCCGCTAGCCCCAATTATTGCTGTCTTTGGAATATCAGTATTCATCCGCGCCTAAAAGTTTGAGCCTATTTCTTTTTAGAATTGTACCGATTTAAAGCTTGCCTTATAACATCAGGAATATCTAATTTTTCAAGCTCAGCAAAAGAAAAAATATCTACGGCCTTACCTTCTCTAAGTTTATGAGCATCCCAAACAGTATCAATATTTGATACAAAAAACCATGTCCTGACATTACCCTTCACAAAATCATAATAATAATCCGCACGCTGGAAAAACTTAAACTCCGGCTGAATTAAAAGCTCTTCAAAAAGCTCCCGCTTAACTGCTGCTAAAGGAGTCTCCCCAAGGTTAATCTTACCTCCAAAGAGGGACCATTGGCCTGGAGCAGCTATACCCGGTTTATCATCGCGCAATTGCATAACATACTTACCCGAAAGCAATAAGATAGCGTGCGCTGTCTCAACATCAGGCTTCTTCAATCTGCAATAAACCACCAGTAGTCACCGGTATAACCAGTTTCTAAAAACAGCTTTTTCCAATCATCAACATGCATCATCGTTTCAGCAGTAAGCACCCATTTAAATAAATTATCGCGTTCCATTTCATTACGCCAGGCATCGATAGTGATATAACTATCCCCGCGACAGACACGCTGAATCTCCTTTAAAGCAATTTTAAGCCGCTGAAGTGGAAGATTATGAATCGAGTTAATAGAAATAACCAGATCGAAAGATTTGTCAGGATACGGTAACTTCTCAGCGCTAGCGATCTCTAAATACGGTTTTACTTGCGGCATAGCGTTTTCAATTGCGTATTCACTAACATCTATTCCGGCAATAGTTGCCTGCGGCATAAGTTCTTTAAAATCAGCAAGCATAAAACCTTTCCCGCATCCAATATCCAGGATTGCACAGTTATCTGCCAAGTGATAATAATCTTTGAATCTTTTTACTACCGATTTCCAGCGCCCATCATATTTATACCCGCCATAACCGCACTTCCTATCACCATCAAAAAAATCCTTTCCAAATTGCTTAGCTATAGCAACAATTTCCGGAGTTTTTTCTTTGGCGCGCTTATCATAATCACGGACAGTTTTAGGATGTGAATCTAATAGGTTTATTTCTCTTTTCAACTATTCCTCCTATTTAAGCGATGCTTTATGCGGCTTAACAATCATACATTCAAAAAAATGCTTTCTTTCCAACAAAGGCTCCCCATCTTCCAGGGCCCTTCCGAATTTAACCTGTGGAATTACGCTATGGCCTAAGTGCATCTCGATATTACACAAAACAGGGCCTTTTGAATGCAGAGTTTCACTAATACCTTTATGCATATCTTTTGCTTTTAATATATTAACTGTTTTATAACCGTAGGCTTTGGCTACCTTAATAAAATCCGGGAAAGCTAGCCCGCTTTCTATGGTAGAGGCCTCATATCGCGAACAAAACCACTGGTCTTGAGTTTGACGAATCATGCCATAACCGTGATTATTAAAAAGAAAGATTTTTATTGGGAGTTTATGCTTTAGAGCCGTTATGAGCTCCTGAATATTCATCTGTAAACCACCGTCTCCGGTTACACAGATCACGGGTTTTTTATTAATGGCAAAAGAGGCGCCGATACTTGCCGGTAAAGAATATCCCATCGGCGTGTTGTTAAAAGCGCTAAAAAGCTTCTGCCCTTTTTTGAATTCAAAAGACTGCAAAACCCAAGCTAGACTACAACCAGTATCAGCAAAAATAACATCTCCCGGTAAAGCCTGGTCGGAAAGCATTTTTATGAAAACATACGGATTTACACCGCTCTCTTTAAAATATTCCTTCCTGAAAACAGGAAATTTTTCTTTCCATTGAGCAATTTTCTTCTGCCAAGCCGATATCTGGGGGAGTTTTATACCGGTAATTTTACGGTTAAGCAGCTCTAGAAAATCCTTGGCATCCGCATTGACTTCCAAATCTATTTTCATTTTTAATTTCTTAAATTTCTTCAGCTCGCAAGGATCGATATCAACAACTATCCTTTTAGCACCTCTGGCAAATGTCCAGTGAGGTGAACCTGCCTGACGGGTATCCAGGCGCGCCCCGATAGATAAAATAAAGTCGGCATTTTGTACCGCAAAATTACCGTAACGTGTGCCGTGAGTACCGAATGCGCCGATTAATTGCGGATGGCTAGCCGGAAATAGATATCTTAGGCCCCAGGTAGGCGCTACCGGTAATCCTGACTTCTCCACAAATTTTAAAACTTCTTTTTCTGCGCCGGAAAGATTTATCCCCCAACCAAGAATAACAACCGGCCTCTTTGCATGCCGAAGTAAATCTATGCACTTTATTACCTGCGAATCCAAACGACGAGAATCATTTCTACCATCTTCAGGTATAAATGGTTTTAATAATCTTGGTTGGACATCCATTCTTTGTAAATTATCGGGTATATCTATTAATACTGGCCCCGGCCTTCCTGAATGCGCAATATGAACAGCTTTTTCAAATTCATACCTGATCTCTTTAGGATCCCTGATTCTTACGGCATATTTAGTGATAGGCCTAAATATTGCAGTAACATCTGTTTCCTGAAAACCCAACTGCCTTATTCCGGCATTTCCTTTTGAACGAAAGGTTGAAACCTGTCCAGTGATATAGAGCGTCGGAATCGAATCATAGAATGAACAACAGACCCCGGTAAGCATATTGGTGGCACCCGGTCCGCTGGTGGCTATTGCCACTCCTAATTTTCCAGTAACTCTAGCATAGGCATCGGCAGCCATTGCCCCTGCTTGTTCATGCTGCGGACAAATATATTTTATCCCAGGAGTCTTAGCAATAGAATCAATCAGGTGCGCAGATGCTCCGCCGGTAATAACAAATACATGTTTTATGCCTTGTCCTACCAAAAATTTGGCTACATAATCCGAAAGCTTCATCGTTATTTTCCTGTTTTTAAACGTAAACCTGCTCCCACTGCCCAGAGATAATGGCACATCGGAGCATAACCGGTATGTAAAACCTCATCATTCATTCCAAACATAAATACATTCTCAAAATACTTCTCCATTAGTTCTCGCAAAGTTTTATTACTTTTTAAATTAATATGTTGTATGCTACTTCTAGGAGTAGCATACTCAGAAGCAGTTACGTTAGGCGTACCAATAATTAAAACTCCCGTGGGCTTAAGGCATTTTGCGATGTTATCCAAAAATACTTTTTCAGTTTTTTTGTCTAAATGCTCAATTACATCAATAAGGTATATTCCATCCACCTTAATGCTGGGAGATTCTTTATTAAAATCCACATGTAGATATTCTACATTCTTTAAGTGTTTGAGACGTCCAGCATTACCCTCGAGTAAACGTTTATCCCAGTCCACTGCGTATATCTTTTTTACTGCCTGAGCTATAATCGGCAAGCCAAAACCATCTCCTGAGCCTATCTCCATAACAGTATTTTTACCTTCTAAAATTTTCGCGCAGAATTTATATCTAGAGAGTACAAAACACATATGCTTTGGGTCATTAATCAAACTGTATGATGTCCAGGGTCCCAACCTTAGCTCCTGGGTATCAAACTGGTATCCTGTTCCTTCTTTATAGAGTTTTTTAGCTGATTTATTAACTTTACTACTTTTCACTTTATCCTCCTTTATTATTACTGTTCTTAAATCTTCTTAATTTAAATTTATTGGAATCAGCTCGTAGCTGTCGCACAAAAGATTCCCCTCTCTTCTTCCAGGCATCGTGAACAACAGAAAAATTGCGGCCTCCGGAAACTTCACGGCCCTGATCAATACACCAATTAATGCAGTCAAAGATATCCTTATAGTCAGTTCCCAGGATATTCGATTTTAAAAATTGTTTTGTCCGGCTGTAATTAGATCCGGCTGCCAAGCGATTCCGCAGCGTCTCTGCATGGATCTTGGTCTTTACTACTCCCGGTCCAACGATAAACGTATGTAGGTCATTATTTTCATCATCCAGAAGTTCGCACATCTTAATCAGCATAATTTTTGAAACACAATAAGCCGAATAATTGGTAAAAGGATTGTTCGTTCCGCCTCCTGCGAAAAACACAACATGATTTAAGGTATTTTTACGCCTATAAGGATATAATTCATGAAGAAAACGCAGTTGCGATGTGGAATTAACAATTATAGAATTTTCCCATTCATTAAAATTAACATCAAAAAATTTACCAATAGGCTCCATTGTCCCTACACAAGAAATAAAAATATCCCAAGGCTTAGCTGTTTTCTTAATTTTATTAATACATTCTTTTATCTCTGGCTTTTTTGCGACATCACACTGAAAAAGACAAATACCTTTTTGCGCCAGGCTCCTTACGCTGCCCCTGTGCCTATAAGTTCCCATAACAGCATATCCCTGATTCAGATAACGCAATGCCAGCTGAGCTCCTATATCTGAGCCTATTCCTAGGATAAAAACATTCTTTTTAACTTCTTTTTTTCTCTCCATATTCTATCTTTTTGCAGCCGACATTATGTTCTTAACCTTGCTGTTTACGCCAAGGTTACGCCTTGTATTTATCCGCCAATCTCCTAATTCTTCCATAGTTATCCCATGCATCCTGGCAATTTTTTCCCTTCTTTCAGGAGATGAGAAATTTATCCTGTCCCATTCAAAAGACCTCAAAACTTCCAGTTCAAAAGGAGTAAATTCTTTAGTTGTAATTAACCCTTTCCCGTAACCGGAATATTTAGAAATATTTTTTACATAGTCATCGGGTAATAATTTATTCTCTAAACAAACATCCATTAATTCGGTTTTCGGTAATGGAGTAGCAATATGAAAATTTACCATATCGACATTAAGCTTCTGGGCATATTTAAATGTATCCCGAATCTGCTCCCAGGTTTCCCCCGGAAAACCGATAACAAAATTTGCAATTACATCAAAACCAATTGACCTAGCCAAGGTTAGTTTTTCCGGAATAATATCCAGCCTGATCGGTTTTTTGACAATATTCGTAAGCACATCCTGATTCCCGGATTCAATAGAAACAGTTATATGCGTGCAGCCGCTTTTATACATGAGATTTAAGATTTCTTCATCCAACAGCCAGGCAGTGACATTAACGCACTTCCAGCTAAAGCCTTTATAGTTATTTAAGATACCATTCATTATTTTCATTGCCCGGCCTCGATTGGCTAAAAAATGGTCGTCTAAGAAAATAACTTCCCGAATTCCCTGTTTATATAAACTATCAACTTCTTTAAGCACATTTTCCGCGCTTCTAAAGCGCACTTTCTGGCCGCTTACAGTCCTTCCTGCGCAAAATATGCACCTGTAAGGACAGCCTCTGGAAGTAATCGTAACTGCCGCAGGGTAATTACGCGCCAGGAGCCCCGGAGCATATTTAAATTTGATATTGCCATAATCCTGCAGGGAGGCGCCAACGACAGCCGAATAATCAGGAAAAGGAATTGCGTCA
Source organism: Candidatus Omnitrophota bacterium (assembly GCA_028712255.1). Taxonomy (NCBI): domain Bacteria; kingdom Pseudomonadati; phylum Candidatus Omnitrophota; species Candidatus Omnitrophota bacterium. Next base: position 14,620 of record JAQTQJ010000007.1, on the reverse strand, counting down.
AGATCAGTAATAAATTCCACTTTATTGATGACTGGCTTATTTCCCTGCCAATACGCCAGGCCGCTAATACCGGTAAGATCTTTAGAGTCTGAGCGTATTTTCTCAATCAAAGACGGAAATGATTGCTCTCCTTCTCCCATAATCCAATAATCAATATTTTTATCTTTCATCGCTTCTTGAATCATAACCGTAGGAATTACACCACCTAAAACAATTACAGCTTTCGGTAGGCACTTACGAATAAGGGCTATCGTATGCCGGGTAACATTAAAATATTCCGTTGAAATCGAGCTTACTCCGACCAAATCGGGCTTGGTTTTTTGTAGAAAAGCCCTTGCTTCCTGTTCAGACAAATTCTTAAAATTTGGATCAAATACTACCACCTTAGTCTGATCTTTAATAATCGCTTTCAACAAGCACAAAGTATAGGGAGGAAATTGCCAGGTCCTCTTAGAAAGCCAGGCATAATTAGGCTGAGTTAAAAGTATCTTCTTTATTTGTTTAGGCTTAATTAACATAATTTAAAAAGGCCCCTTAAAAGTCGCATCAGGAACGTCCAAGGGTTTATCTAAAACTTTCTCTGATCGTTGTGGTTTATTAATTTTTAACATTTTTTTAACAGTATTTATTATATCCTCAATCTGAGGATAATAATGATTAGACAATGCCCAGCCGGTCGGAGTCGGAGCATCCGGAAAGGTAATGCGTACTGGCGCACACTTGAGAGACTGATACGCTTTTTCTGCAACCTGTGCCAATATCTCTGAGGCAACAGAAAAGCTCCTCCAGGCACTATCAATTACAATTAACCTTCTGGTTTTCTTCACCGATTTTATAATCGTAAGTTCGTCCAGCGGTTTAATTGTCCTTAGATCTACAACTTCAATATTTATACCTTCATTTTTAAACAGTTCAGCTACCTTTATTGCTTCTAATGTCGTATAGGATGAAGAAATAATCGTCAGATCCTTGCCCTCCTTTACAACTTTTGCCTTGCCTAAAGGAATCCTGTATTTTTCTAAAGGGACATTACCCAAAGTATTATGCAGCCAGCGATGTTCAATAAAAATAACCGGATTATTATCCTCAACGGCAGAAACCAATAAACCTTTAGCATCATAGGGAGTTGCCGGCATAACTACTTTTAAACCCGGAATATGCGCAAAAAGCGCCTGCAGGCTTTGCGAATGCTGCGGCCCTTGCCCCCACCCGCGGCCCACTAACAAACGGATCACTATCGGTATCTTCATTTTTCCACCAAACATATAGTGCCATTTTGCGGCATTATTGATTATCTGATCCAGGGATAAAAGCATAAAATCAATACGTTGGTGAGTCAAGATAGGGCGCATTCCAACTAAAGCAGAGCCAATAGCAATACCAGTCATTCCGTTTTCAGCTACCGGCATATCCAAAACTCTTTTTGCGCCGAATTTTTTTTCAAGCCCAAGAGTAGTTCCAAAAACCCCTTTAGGGTCGGTAACACCCAGGCCCATAATATAAACTGAGCCATCATCCTGCATACATTGGGCTGTTGCTTCAAGAACTGCTTGCGCTAAATTTATTTGTCTATTCATAGATTAAAAGTTGATTAGAGATTGCTTCGGTCGCTTTGCTCCCTCGCAATGACACTAATTTTTACTTATTTTGCATACACATCCGAGAGCATCTCTTCAGTTTCCGGATAAGGGCTATTCTTGGCAAAACTGATTGCGCGATTTATCTCTGCCTGGATATTTCGCTTAAAACTTTCAATCCGCGAAAGACTCAAAATGTTGCCTTTGATCAATTTATCTTCTAATGAATCAAGCGGACATTTCTTTTTCCATTTTAAAAAATCTTCTTCTGTCCTATACCCTAAATCATTATCGAAATTAGGCCCACAGTGCTCTCTCCAGCGATAGGTATCAAACTCAAGAAAATAAGGCCCTTTTCCTTTACGGATATCTGCTACTGCTTTTTTTGCCAATGCATATACCTCAAATACATTATTACCATCACCTTTACTGCCCTTAATACCCAATGATCGAACTAAAGCTAAATTATCCCTTTCTTTAGGTTGGCGCACAGCTAAAGGAGAATAAACCGAGAAAAAATTATTTTCACAGATAAAAAGTACCGGTAGTTTTTTTAAAGAAGCAAAATTTAAACTCTCAAAAAATACACCCTCCTCTGTCGCCGCATCCCCAAAAAAGACAGCCGTTAGATTATCTTTTTCCTTCATCTGCGTGCCAAAAGCAACTCCGGTGGCTACAGGTATAATTCCACCAACAATAGGAGTCGTGCCTAATATGCCTACCGTTAAATCGACTAAGTGCATTGACCCGCCTTTACCCTTAGAACATCCAGTAGATTTGCCGTAAATTTCGGCGAGCATCTGTTTTAAATTACCACCCTTAGCCAGATAATGCCCATGTGAACGATGATTGCTTAAAAGATAATCTTTCTTCAAGAGGTTAGCGCAAACACCCACAGCAATTGCCTCCTGACCAATACATAAATGAACAGGGCAACGCATCTGTTGTTCTGCGTAGAGCTGGGCGATTTTCTCCTCTATCATACGGATGCGTAACATATGATAATATAAAAAAACAGCTATTTTCTTATCTATTTTCATGGCCTATTGCAGTTTAAGATTCTTCATTGTTTTAATGTTATAATATTTATCCTCATTTTTAAGATTTCCCGATTTAAAATGCAGCGCAATTTCCTTAATAGCATCATCAACGCAGTACCTTGGCTTAAAACCTGTATCTAGTAATTTCTGAGAACAAAGCCTGTAGGAGCGCGGATCATTGGATTCGCTGATAATAATCTCAGCGGGAACATGCTTAACCACTTTATTGGCTATATCAATGATAGAAATATTCTCAAAACCGGCGTTAAAGACACCATTTAACTTGGTACCCTTACCAAGAAAATGCAGGTAAACTCCAATCATATCTTTCAGATGGATATTCGGGCGAGTCTGATTACCACCTAATACGGTAATTTTTCCATTGGCTAACGCTTGCATAGTTAACATATTTACAGAAAGATCCAAACGCATGCGTGGAGAATATCCGCAGACCGTTGCCGGGCGTAAAATTTGAATACATATTCTATCCTGATAGCTCATTAATACCCGCTCACTAATCATTTTGGTTTTGTTGTAATCAGATATCGGAATAAGAGAAAGATCCTCAGTAACCAACGGCTCATCCTTGACTCCGTAAACACTGCCTGAACTGGCAAGGATAAACTGTTTTACCTTATGTTCTATCGCCCGCTCCACTAAACGCATGGTTGCTAAAACATTAACCTCCCATGCCAATTTAGAATTTAATTCACCGCAAGGATCATTGGCAATATTAGCCAGATGCATAACCGCGTCTATTCCCTGCATCGGAATATTATCAACATTACGTATATCTTCTTTAATGACTTTAAGATTTTTATGCTTAGCCAAATAATTGCCAAACCATTGAATATCTACTACGGTGGCTTGATGGCCTTGCGCTAAAAGTTCCTGAGTTAAAACTGTCCCTACGAAACCACAACCTCCCAACAACAGAATATTCATATGCCTCCTTTTTTACTTTAGAAACTAAGTAAAGTCATTCCGCCTTTTAAGAATTTATCTTTTTTGATTGAATCCGCATTGCCGATAATGCGCACCGCCTGCGCTCCCGCAAGTTGGCCCATAAAAGTAGCTAATTCTATCGGTAAATTTTTTACAGCCGCCAAAGAAGCTACGGAACAAAATGCGTCACCGGCACCCACGGCATCAACTACAGATTTTTCAAAAGGCATGCATTCACATTCCGGATGCCCGCTTTTTATTCCAATCGTATCCGTGGCGCCACGGGTTAACCAGCCGTAGCCAGCGGATAATCTGAGCTGTAACTTTTTTAACTCTTCAGAAAAATCAAGATTACGCTTACCACAGGCCAAAGTTAACTCTGTCTCATCCAATGAAAATGAATCTACGCGTTGATATTGTTTATCGATTATATTAAAACCGTAATTATAACTATTGGTCTGGCAATTAAGGGCAAGAAACGATGACTTCTTTTGGACAAGTTCGCGTACTTTCTCCTGCATAAAACCATGTCCAAAATCCATCACAATAACCAAATCATAATCTTTTATATGGCTATTTATAATGTCACAAGTTAGAGATAAGATTTTTTCGTTTACATATTGCTCCTCTATTACATTAATCGCAAATAATTTGGATAATTCTTTGCCTTCGGAAAGCGGCTCGACAAAACGCTGCTTGATAATCGTAGTAAAATCCGGGCTACGGATTATTTCATCTTCATCTGAACTTATATACCTGGATAATGTCGGCTCAACCCACTCTTCTGTACCCACTAAACTAATAAACTTAATATTAGGAGCAAATTGTTTTACATGGCGAAAAACCGCCAGCGCCCCTCCTGCCTGTATATCTTCGGATAAAAACCTTGTGGAAATAATGCGGTTTTTTGAAGTCAGGCCCTGCACCTTGACTGAAGAATACCGGTCAAAAATAATATCTCCAATAACTAAAACTTTTAGATCGCTAAATCCATCCACTATCTCCCGGAATTTTTTAGGTGAATATTTTTTCGCCAACTTTTTACAGAAATCTTTCATCCCAGGCGGATGAACTTCAAAATGGTTATTAAGCAGCTTGGTTGAACTAAACACTACCGAACCCACATAGCGCACCTGTCCACCTAAACGTTCCACAGCCTGAATATCATCATTGATATTCCCAGTTACGTCATTTTGGGGATCTTCATACTCTTTACCTTTGCAATAAATCTGGGCCTGGACGCATTCTATTGCCTCCTTGGCGGCGGCAAAAGGAACAACCACCACATAATCAATGTATTCTAAAGAAGCCAAATATTTAACTCTAAGCTCATCATTAAAATACGGGCGCCCTGGACCCTTGTTAACATGTTTCTCTGCGGTAATCGTTACTACCAATATATCGCCCAAAGCCTTTGCTTCTTCAAAATGAATAATATGGCCTGGATGAAGAAGGTCAAATGTTCCATGACAATGAACAATCTTTTTACCTTCTCTTTTGAGCTTAGAAAACACACGTGGCGCATCTTTAAAAAGAATGTTTTTCTTTGCACTAAGCATTATTACTCCTTATGAATATATTCAAACGGTTGTTTTTTTAATTCTGTAAAATTATCATTTACCCAACTAATAGTTTCGCCTATGCCGTCTTCCAAGCTAATAGTATCTGCCCAGGCTAATTCTTTGCGCAGCTTACTGCTATCCAACAAATATGCTGCATCCTTACCGGGGCGATCATCTACGATTTCTACAAGTTTTGTAAAATCTACCTTCATCATTTTACAAATCATCTCTACCAAACCTCTTATGGAAATATGCAAATCAGTGGATATGTGATAGGCCTCGCCTGAAACTCCGTTTTGAGCAATTTTCAAGGTAGCTGTCGCCACATCCCGAATATGGATAAAAGAACGCGTTGAGTGCCCTCCGCCATGCAATTGTAATTTTTTTCCAATCTTGATACAAAAAATAGTCCTGGGTATTATTCTGTATAGCTGTTGAGCTGGCCCATAAACATTGGCTGCGCGCGTAAAAACTACCGGAAACTTATACTGATTGAAAAAAGTCCGCAGGTGTAAATCGCAAGCGGCCCTAGAAGCAGCATAAGGCGTACTGGGATTAAACGGCGTTGACTCGGTAATTTTGCCGGTGCAATTACCGTATACTTCCGGAGTGGAAACATGAACATACCTTTTTAAAAAATCAAATTTTCTGATTTTGTCATGCAGCTTAACATTGCCGACAACATTAGTCTGATACCAATGTTCCGGATGTTCCCAGCTCTGGGCCACCATAGCCTGCGCGGCAAAATTCACAACATATTCCGGATGAAACTTATAAATAACATCGGCAATCTTATCTGTATCATTATTTAAATCAAGCTTCTCAAACTTAAATGAACCTAATTTAGTTATATCCCCCCATTTATATGGTAAAAACACATCGGGAAGTTCTTGGGAGCGGCTTATCCCCAGCACATCTATCCCTAAAGAAAGGCAGTATGCTACAAAACTTGAACCGGAAAAAGAATTACTTCCTATCACCACTAACTTTTTAGCCTGCTCAGCCATTAGACGGGCCTTTCTTAAACCACTGCATCAACATATGCCCTACTATTAGTTGCAGATCTTCTGCAATTTGCATATCTTTAACCGCAAAGTGAATTGGAATATCCACCAAGCTTAAACATTTACCTCCGTCAAATCCTAATATCGCGCAGGTTAAAATACCCATTTTTTTAGCAGCAGCTATTGCTTTTAAGATATTTGAAGAGTTCCCGCTTCCAGAAAGGGCAATGAGAATGTCGCCGGTGCCGCCTAATTGCTCCAATTGCGATGCAAAGATATTCTCATATCCGGTATCATTGGCTAAACAGGTTAAAATAGCCTGGTTTGCCGGTAAAGCTACAACTTTTGCGCCCTTACCTTTTGACCGCAAGCAGAGAAAATCGTTAGCAATATGTATGGCATTGGCAGCACTTCCGCCATTGCCGCATAAAAATATATGCCTGTCCTCCTCTTGAGCAGAAGATATTTTTTGAGCAAGCCGCTCAACAGTTGACCAGTCATAAGATTGCATGCAATTACTCAGACGGCCCTGATAACTATCAAAAAACTTTTTAATCATATTTTAATTTACCTCCCTTAATTTCATTCCCAGACTTTCCAGGGCGCCTTTTGCGCCTGCCAAAGCTGCTCCAACTCTCGCTTATCCCTAAGCGTATCCATACATTTCCAAAAACCAGTGTGCTTATACGCGTTAAGCTGCTTTTCCTTAGACAATTTTTCCAATGCTTCTCTCTCCCACACACTACTATCATCTTTAATATATTTAAATACCTCCGGCTCTAAAATAAAAAACCCGCCGTTAACCCATACTCCATCGCCGGTAGGTTTTTCATGAAAAGACAAAACATTGTGGTTACTATCTAGATCCAAAGCTCCAAACCTAGCATATGGCTGAGTAGCGGAAACCGTAGCATAAGCTGACTTTTTCTTATGAAATTCCAGGAGTTTTTTTAAATCGATATCCATCACCCCATCGCCATAGGTCAACATAAACGTTTCATCACCGATATATTTCTGGACACGCTTGATTCTGCCTCCAGTCATTGTTTTTATGCCTGTGTCAATAAGTGTAACCTTCCAGGGCTCAGCTTTCGATCCTAGAACTTCCACTTTGTTCTTGCCTAAATCTATGGTTACATCCGAAGAATGGATAAAATAATTGGCAAAATATTCTTTGATCATATACCCTTTATAACCTAAACAGATTATAAAATCATTAAAACCATAATGAGAATAAATTTTCATGATATGCCAAAGAATTGGTTTCTCTCCAATCTCAACCATGGGCTTAGGCTTTAAATCAGTTTCTTCACTTAACCTGGAACCAAGGCCACCAGCTAAAATTACTATCTTCAATCTATTTACCTCCTTGTCTACCTAGACAACACCCGCGCAATACAAATTAGCGCGGGGTGTCTAATTTCTTAGAACTTACTCATTAAAAATATTGCGAAACCTTATCTTTCACATAAGCTGATATTGCTAGCGAAGCAGTAAGGCCGGGGGATTCAATCCCTATTAAATTAATAAAACCGCCAAACCCCTTATCCGCTTCATCAGAAATCACAAAATCCCTAAAATCTCCTCCTGGCTCCTGAAGCTTAGGGCGTATGCCAGCAGTATCGGCATAAAGATCATCTTTGGAAATAAAAGGAATAAACTTCTGAGCTGAATCATAAAACTTTGCGCTATCCAAAGGATCAACCGAATAATCCTGAATGCGTGACTTTAAATATTCATCATCAGGGCCCAAACGTACACCGCCTGCCAAATCAACAGTTGCATGCACCCCCAAGCCCCCACTAGTTGGCTTTGGTACAGGATAAACTAACATTTTTAAAACCTTAGCCTTGGCGCTATTCAGGCGAAAATACTGGCCCTTACAATAATGAATATTATAGCGATCCTGCCCTAAATTAAAACCCGAATTCTGCGCCACAATATCAGAATCAAGTCCCCCAGAATTAATAACGGTTTTGGCTGTTAAACTCAGCTCATCAGCCCCATTCTTAATAACTAATTCGTAGCTGTCACCTTTTCTAGTAGAACGCAAAAAATCAGAATTATACGCAATCACTACCCCCTGCTCCTTAGCTAAATCAACTAAACAAGACATTAATTTATGGGAATCAATAATGCCGGTTTCCGGAGAATACAATGCTGCTATCCCAGAAATCTGCGACTGGAGGCTGTTAATTTCTTCCTTACCTATAAGGCGCAATCCTCCAACTCCATTTGCTAACCCAAGTTGATGTAGTTTTTCAAGAGCAGGGATTTCCTGAGTGTCATTGCGAGGAGGGCGAAGCCCGACGAAGCAATCTGTTCTTAGATTGCTTCCTGCTTCGCTTCGCTCGCAGCTTCGGCTTCATTCGCTCGCAATGACACTTTGGATAACATTCGTAAAATCAATACGTTACAGAAAATACTCGCTAAATTTTGGGTAATGTCCACCAAAACACAAAATCATGACTAATATTGCCTAGCCCTTTAACGATTTTACCAAAGTTTTCGGATCTTCAATCAAATCTGTAGCACTCCAGGCATCACTACAGTATTTCTTCATATATCCATACGGCAGATACCCATAGCCTTGATCCGCCCAATTTAGGCCCCAGGAATTTTTAAACTTAAAAATACCCAACTTATCATCATAGCCGCAGATACAGATAGCATGACCTCCCACCGGCTCTTCATTGCGCTTAGGCATATTGATAAAACCTTCCTCCTCTACCTTTTTAGTAAACCAGGATCTGAATACCTTTACCCCCGCCAAGAAAGGGCCGTTTACTAATAAACTACGCTTCATCTCAAGCAACGATTTAATTCGGGCATAAGCTTTAATCTTAAACTTTTTTGCATTAAGATTGGCGCCTTTTAATGGAAGGCTTCTCTGTTGCGGAGCATAAGGCCAAAATGATTCCTTACATACCCCATAATTCAATAACACTTTCATTGCGATACGCGGATATGTGCCTTCTTCGGATGGAGCGCCATCGAATCTTTTACACAAATTATAAAGAAAACGCGGAGAAAGCCTGATTAGCTTATGGTACTCTTTTTTATCCTGAAATTCCTTAACCCCGCTGACGGAAGCAAACGCAACACAAGTACCTTCATTCCCCTGGTCCCTTACCGGGCTCATTGCTTTAGTATAATCAAAGCTTACCGGGATAGAAACCACCGGCAAAACCAATCCCATCGGTATATCGCGTGAATCTTTTGGATCCTTAAGGCAACCAAGCGAAAATCTCATCTATAATTCTTAAAAGATTTACGAATCCAACTATAAATATCAGTTAAAACCAATTTAGCGGTTCTCCTGGGTTTCCAGCCTAACTCTTTTGTGACCTTACTATTATCACTTAAATAAATTGAGATATCACCCGGACGGGTGTTTGCATCGCTGGTAATTTTTATCTTATTACCGGTAATTTGCTGGCAAAGTTTAGTTATCTCATATAAAGAAAGATTCACTTCCCTGCCTCCCCCGACATTATAGACATTGCCGCTTATCTTAGAAAGCTCAAATACCTCAATATCAATTAAGTTAAACAGGTCATTCACATGCAAAAGATCACGCACTTGTTTACCCTTACCTCCAAAACCAATATACTTAAGCGGCTGTTTGAAATAATGCGCCAGCATCCAATAAGTAAACACTCCCTGGTCAACCTTACCAAATTGCCAAGGCCCGGCAATTACCCCGCAACGATTGATTACTCCCTTTAAACCATAATTAGCTATGTATTCCTGCAAGAGTAACTCTGAAGAAAGCTTAGTTGCTCCATATAAAGTTTTGGGGCCGCCAATCGTAAAATCTTCATTTATACCATCTTCTGACCAACCAAAAATATCCTGTTCTGGCTCCCATTCAAAACGAGTGCCAGTTTCAATTGTTTTAATTTTGTTTATGGCTTTGTAAGGATAAACTCTGCTGGTAGAAAGAAAAATAATATCCGCCTTCTGCTTACGGCATAGCTCCAGGCAATTAAGAGTGCCGACTAAATTAGTGTTTATAATATAAGGAGGATTATCGATGCCTGCCATAACTGAAGGCTCAGCAGAACACTCAATCATTAAATCAAAGTTAAAATCCAGAACTAAATCTTCGGGATTCCTGATATCGGCGTGAATAAAGTTAACCCCGTTTTCTTTTAAGCGGCTTATATTTTGTTCGCTTCCCCGGCGTTTAAGGTTATCCAAAGCATAAACTTTAAGCTTTGGATATTTTTGTTTAAAATCAACTGCCAGATTGCTGCCGATGAAACCGGCTCCCCCGGTAATCAATAAAGCTTTATATTTCATATCAACTCCTTTTGGGCTTGGTAAATTTCTTTGATTGTCTTTTCAATACCAAACTTATACTGCCAATCGGGATAATGTGACTGAAACTTAGAAACATTACTAACCCACCAGATATGGTCACCGATACGGTTAGTATCGATATACTCATAACTAAACTTTTCACCGGTTAACTTCTCACACCTCTCTATTGCTTCCAGTACCGAAACATTGGCAAACCTTCCACCGCCAATATTATAAACTTCTCCGCAGCGAGGATTCTTGAAATAATGATAAAACGCATTAACCAAATCAAATGAATGAATATTATCCCTGACCTGCTTACCCTTATACCCGTAAACTTTATATTTACGTTTTATTACAGCACACTTAACCAGGTATGACAGGAATCCATGCAGTTCTGCTCCTGAATGAGCCGGGCCAGTGAGGCAGCCTCCCCTGAATACTCCAGTCTTGAGATGAAAATACCGTCCATATTCCTGCGTCATAATATCTGCTGCAAGCTTAGAGGCGCCAAAAACCGAATGCAAACAATTATCAACACTCATTGTTTCATCAATACCATTGTAATATTTATGATCACTGGCTATTTCAAAACGTTTTTCTTTTTCAATTAGAGGCAGGCGGTTAGGAGTATCGCCGTAAACTTTATTCGTCGAAGTAAAAATAAAAACTGATTGCGGGCAAAACCGGCGCAAAGCCTCAAGTAAAACTAAAGTTCCAACTGCGTTTACGTTAAAATCTATTATTGGGTCTTTTGCCGCCCAATCATGGGATGGCTGGGCTGCCGCATGCACGACTAAAACGATATCTCGGCCATACTTTTTGAATATAGCGTAAATTTTATTTTTGCTGCGGATATCTACTGAATAATGGCGGTAATTTTTGTACAATTTCTCCAGCCGCTTTTTATTCCAAAGGATCGATCCATCCTGGCCAAAAAAGCTTTTGCGCATATTATTATCTATTCCAACGACATCAAAACCTTTTTGAGCAAAAAAACTTACCGTCTCAGAACCAATCAAACCGCAAGAACCAGTCACAATGACAACGGACATTATTCCTCCTAATTATATAGCCTATTAATATCTTTTAACTTACTCTCAAGCCAGGATTGATGGCTAAACGACCATGCAACAGTATATTTAAGGCCTTGGGCAAACTTGACAGCAGGGCGCCATCTGATTTTTTTATAAAGCTTTTTAGAATCCAAACTATATCTTAGATCATGGCCAAGGCGGTCTTTAACAAATTCAAATCTTTTTTGGCTGACTCCCAAGGCCTTCAACAAGAGTTTTACCGTATCGATATTCCTGCTTTTCTGGTTACTGCCTAAATTATAAACCTCTCCCAGAGTTCCTTTATTCATAATCGCCAGGATTCCTTTTGCGCAATCATCAACATAAAGCCATTCGCGGACATTTAGCCCCTTACCATAAACAGGAACCTTGCCTCCTTCTATAATTCTTAAGATTGCAAGCGGAATCAACTTCTCTGGATACTGCCAAGGGCCGTAATTATTTGAAGGCCGAATAATTATCGCGGGAAATTCATAAGTCCTAATATATGACTGCACCAACAGATCTGCTGCCGCTTTAGAAGCCGCATAGGGGCTGTTAGGTTTAATTGGGGAATCCTCATCAAACTTACCATTAGTAATCTCTCCATAAACCTCATCAGTAGAAATAAAAATAAATTTTTTTATGCCGAATTTACGGCTGGCATCCATAATAATCTGCGTACCTTTAATATTAGTTTCGATAAATGCAGTGGCATCATTGATACTGCGGTCAACATGCGATTCAGCAGCAAAATGGACAACGATCTGCGGCTTCTCTTCTAAAAAAATCCTCTCCATCCATTTTTTATTGCAGATATTGGCTTGATAAAAGGGGACAGCCCCCTTCAGGGACAGTCCCCTTTTATCGATATTTTCAAGCCGCTTAAGGTCGCCAGCGTAAGTAAGCTTATCAATAACAATAACCTCAAAGGAAGCATCCTTCGTCAACAACCTTACAAAAGCGCTTCCGATAAAACCGGCGCCACCGGTAACTAAGATTTTATGTACTCTTTTACGCATTCTTCTAAAACTAAATCGATGTTTCTGACTTTAAAACCAGTTTTTTCTAATTTGGCTGTAGATAGAAGCAAATTGGTCCGGGCTAACCCCAATTTTTTAAAATCGACTACTTTAAATTTAAATGAAGGCACATATTTTTGATAAATCTGCATGAGCCTGGGATAACCTAAAGCGCCTTTATTCACTACATTATAGACACCACAGGCGTCAATTTTTATCAGGTGTTTAACCGCCTGGATGAAATCGGGAATATAAGTTACCGAATTAGGGATATTAATTACCTTTTTATATTTTATAAGCTTATCCAAGATATTTTTCGGATGCTTGGCATTGAGTAGAGGTATCCTAATGCGCAAGATCAGAATATTATATTTTTTAGAAAGTATCTCAATTGCTCTTTCTGAATAGATCTTGCTGCGGCTATAAAAAAGTTCCAGATAATAATCCTGGCCTTGCTCTTTTATCGGCTTATCTTTCTTATAATCAAAATTAAATATACAGCCACTGCTAATATGCACTAATTTTATATTCCTGCGCAATGCCGCCTCAGCAAGCATTACCGGAACAAAACTATTTGCCAGTAAGGCCTGGTTTTTTTTCCTCTCGCAATCATCTACGCATCGGCTGCCGGTAATGCTAATACAATTAATAATTATTTTTGGATTATATTTTTTTATTAAATTCTCTGCATCGCTAAAACAGTTTATCATTGAGCCGTCAATCATACAGCCTAGTTCCTTTTGCAGCCTCTCTCCGATAAAACCTTTTCCCAAAATCAGAATTTTCTTATTCATCTTTAAACTAAACTTTTTAAGTATTCTCCGTAACCATTAGGTATGCTCTCGGCTAGCAGAGTTAGCTGTTTATTATTTATATAGCCCATCTGGTAGGCAACCTCTTCGATACAACCGATCTTTAACCCCTGCCTCTCCTCAATTATCTTGATAAAGATTGAAGCGTCAATTAACGATTTACTCGTTCCGGTATCAAGCCAGGCATGGCCGCGGCCAAGGAATTCAACTTTAAGCTTTTGCGCCTTTATATATTCATTATTCACTGCCGTAATTTCCAGCTCACCTCTTGCCGAAGGCCTGACCTTTTTGGCAATTTTAACCACATTATTATCGTAAAAATATAAACCTGAGACTACCCAATTAGATTTTGGTTTTCTTGGTTTCTCTTCAATTGAGATTACCTTGCATTTCTTGTTAAATTCAAGCACACCATAACGCTGAGGATCTTTAACATAATAACTAAAAATTATCGCCCCTTCTTTTAATTTAGCCATTCGCTGCAGTAATTCCGTAAGATTCTGGCCGTAAAATATATTATCTCCTAGGATAAGGCACACATTATCGCCTCCGATAAACTCTTCGGCAATGATAAAACTCTGGGCAATTCCTTTTGGCTCAAGCTGGGCTTGGTAAGAAAGCTTAATTCCTAAACTACGGCCATCGCCAAGCAAGTCTTTGAATAACGGGATGTCTTTTAGGGTTGAAATTATCAGAATATCCTTTATTCCGGCAAGCATTAAGACGGATAAAGGATAGTAGATCATCGGTTTATCATAAATCGGCAGCATCTGTTTGCAGATGCTTTTGGTCATCGGATAAAGCCGGGTGGCTTTACCTCCAGCTAAAATTATACCTTTCACCTAATCAATCTCTTTCTTTTTTCGGTAAACCGAATTTAAAGTATAAAAATATTAGCCAAGACAAAGTCAGCAAGGTTACTGCGTTTGCCAATATTATTATCGGATCTTTGCGATAAATCCCGTAAATTATCCACAAAAAGACTCCTGCGGAAAGCTGAAATAAAGTAATTAGGCTGACATCCTTGACTGAACGGGTCCTTAAGGACCTGGCTATCTGCGGGATAAAAGAAAAGGTGGTTAAAATAGCTGCTAAAATACCAATAATTGTCCAGAACATAACTGATAATTATATCGCTAAATAGTTGAAAAATAAAGGAGATTCTTACCTATGCATTAGCAAGATTAAAATGTCCTATTTCTAGCAACTTTAAAATGTCCTATTTTAAGGTTTTTAAAGAACGCCGGCCAATGCTTCTTCCGGGGCCTTCGTAGGATTCGACCCCACAAGCCTAAAAT
>JAQTQJ010000006.1 GCA_028712255.1 Candidatus Omnitrophota bacterium | reverse complement strand
TTTGCATTATCAACTATCTGCTTATATCTGTCTGGATTACCCATTTTAAACAACATTGGTGGCGGAGAGTGGATTTAAACCACCGACCAAGCGGGTATGAGCCGCGTGCTCTATCAGGCTGAGCTACTCCGCCAAAATTCGGGACACTTTTAAGAAACTTGTGCTGGATCCCCGCTTCGCGGGGAGGACAAAGAGTCAGTGTAAAAAATTATTTCTTTCTGTAAGCCTCTAAATACGAATCGCAGTAAATATTTTCATTCAAAATAAGCTCTGCAGTAATTAAAGCATCCATCAGCTCTTTATCTTTAGGATTAAGTATAGCAGAATTTAGACCATAAGCAACTGCCATCGTTAAAAATGTGCGGTTAATTAAGCTATGTGCATGCGTACCTTGGGAAATATTACTTAAACCTATAACAATTTTTGGGCTTGGTTGCGATATTGTTTTAAATTCACGGATCACTTCCAAGATACCTTTTATTTGCTCCTGAGCTACATTAATCGGCAAAAGTATTGGGTCTAAATAGAGATCCTCAATTGGGAAACCGTTTTCCTGGCAATATGTAACAATTTTTGCCGCTAGTTCTACGCGTTGTTCCATATTTTGGGGAATACCTTTTGTACTGATAGTTATACCGATTAGTTGGGCTTTATGTTCTTTGGCTAGCGGAACAAGTATATTCAATTTTTCCAAATCCGCAGTAGTAGAATTAATAACAGTTTTATTTCTAGCAGCTTTGAGTCCTTCATTAATGACTTCGGGATTACTGGAATCCAGGCAAAGTGGTTTATCCGTTACTTCTTGGATTGTTTCAATTAGCCAACGCATATCAACCAATGGATTATCTGTGGCTGGCCCGCAGTTTATATCAAGGGCACAAGCTCCACAACTAATCTGATCAAGCGCATATTTCTGTATTGTTTTTTTATCATGCCCTTTAATGGCAGAGGCGATTTTTGGATACATGCCATTAATAAGCTCACCAATAATAAACATATTTATTCCTGATATAATGTTTCAATAAAATTGATTACTTTTGTAATTGCTTTAGGATGGCGCATAATCAAAAGATCGGCTCCTGCTTGAATAAGGCTTGAGGCAGTAATTGCCTCCCACATAATTCCCTGTTCCAGGCTTACTTTTGCTTCTTTGGTCCTCCATGCTTCCTGTCCGACAAAACAAATAAATGGGCAAGCTAAGGTTTTGTCTCCCGACAAGGCAGCAAGCCGAGCTCTTTCCATAATAGAGTAAGCATATTCAAGTCCGTATCCTAAGGCACCGATAGTCGGATCGATAACAATGCGTTCAAGGTTTAGTCCCATGTCGGAGATTAAGATATTGAGTTGTTTGGCAATATTAATATCAATGGGGCTTTCGGCAATAATACTATGGCCATCGGCTAATACACTGGCAACTAAAGTTTTATAATTATCTTGTAGAGCACTACCGATAAGGCAACGCTGGCCTTTAGCTGCTTCCGAAACCGCGGGTAAAATTAAATTATCCTGAGTATTATCACCGCATCCTGTAATAATCAAAGGAATTTTAATTCTGCTTAATAATTTAGAGATAAATTTAGCTGATTCATCAGGAGCACGATTTCCAAAATCAGGATGCGCTCCCTGCATTTTAACATAAAGTAATTCCGCGTTAAATTCATTCACGCATTTATCCGCCCAATCAAAAGGATTATTTATCTCTTGTCCATAGGCTAATAGAAGCCCTTCCTGCCAATCTTGCGCAGGTGTATCCCAAATTTCAAAAGCAATTTTTGGTTTATTGGGTAGAGCGCCCTCTTTAAATAATAAAGGCAAGGTGGATTCTCCTCCTATTTTTACTGTGCTGTTACGAGACCCTCCTTCTTCTTTTTTAGCCCCAATTTCTATTGTGGAGATTACTCCTGGCCATTTTTCAAGTACTAGTTGTGTTTCCATATTTTTTCCCCCAGTAAATTAAATGCAGCAAATACCAACGCATTCGAATTTAATTCAAAGATTGATTTGCCTTCTAAGCTTAGCTCTTCAATCTCTTGATCCATCGGTAAATTACCCAGGTAATCCAATCCTATTTCTTCAATCTTTTCATTATCAATGTTTTTCTTAAATCGATTGATTAAAAGTAAGCTATTTTTTACTTCAAATTTCAATTCTTTTACAAGATCAGTAATCCTTTTGGCAGATTTAAGGCCGACAATAGAGGAATCAGAGATAACGATAAGCATATCGGCAAAACGGCTGGTCCTGCGGGATAAGTGTTCCAGGCCGGCTTCATTATCAATAATGATATAATCATAATCTTTGATCAATTTAGTCATTATTCCCCGTAAAACATTATTCACATAGCAATAACAACCTGGCCCTTCAGGTTTTCCCATAGTTAACAGATCGAAACCATCTTCTTCCTGAATAGCTGATTGTACTTGATGTTGAATGAAACGTTCTTTGGGCATGCCGGCTGGTACTTTATCAGGGTCGCTGCATATTTCATCAAGTATTTTACCGATGGTTTCTGGGGTACTGACCCCCAGGACTTCACCTAAATTACTGTTTGGATCAGCGTCAATAGCCAAAATAGAACCTAACTTTTTATCTTTGATTAAACGGATAATTAAAGCGGCAATCGTGGTTTTTCCAGTACCGCCTTTACCAGCCATCGCAATAATATAGCCCATTTAAAATCTTACCGTAGGAAATTTAGTTAAATCCGTATGCGGAAAAAATAAAGCCTGCCCGTATTCTTCCATATAACCGGGTTCAACTGATAATTCAAAATAAGTGATTTTTGATGCAAGTTTATCCGCCATATCCATCGCCTGGTCGGATAAAAGTATCTGCCGCGCTCCGGCCAAAGAGCTGTTGCCAATAAAAACAAATTTATCCCGCTCTATGTCCGGTAATAATCCAATTCCGATTGCTTTCTCTATATCCAGATAAGTACCGAATCCCCCGGCAATATAGAATTTATGAATTAAAGAAAAATCCAATCCCAGATGTTTAACTAAAACAGATGTGGCAGAATATATCGCGCCTTTGGAGCGTTTAAGGTTTTCAATATCGGCTTCATTAATGACAATGTCGGCTCCTGAATCAGTTTCTTCTTTAAAACAAACTACAAATTCTTTTCCAGTATCTGTTGAGCGGATACGCTTCCCTTGAGCTTTAATTTTACCGCCTTTATCGATTATTCCTGCATCCAACATTTCACTTAAGAGATCAATATATCCAGATCCGCAAATTCCACGCGGTAATTTATCCTGAATTACTGAATATTTAATAGTAAAATCTCCTTTATCAATACGCACCTTCTGGATTGCTCCGCTAGATGCCCTCATTCCGCTAGTTACTCCGCTTCCTTCGAAAGCCGGCCCAGCAGATGCGGCGCAGGCTACTAGGAATTCCTTATTACCTAAAACTATCTCTCCGTTTGTACCAATATCAATTAATATGCAAGGTTTTTCTTTTTGATATAATCCACTGGATAGAATTCCGGCAGTAGTATCTCCTCCGACATAGCTTGATACACCCGGAACGCAACAAAGTAGCCCTCTGGGGTTAATATTAATTTGAGCTTCTGCCGCGCGTAAAACCGGTAAGAAATTTGCTGTTGGAATATACGGTTGGCGCCGGATATGCGCAGGATCCATATTTAACAGCAGGTGGATCATTGTGGTGTTTCCTGAGCAAACAATACAATTAACATCATTGAGATCGACGTTGTGCTCCTGAACCAATTCTTTGATAATCTGGTTTATTGTGTCACAGACGGCGTTATGTAATTGCTCTAGGCCGTCAATCTTAGCAGCATGGACAATACGCGTAATTACATCGCTACCAAAAGTAGCCTGTTGGTTATAAGAAGCTTTTGTCCCCAGGATCTTTTTTGAATTTAAATTTACCAACTGGCCTGAAATTGTCGTTGTTCCTATATCAAAGCAAAGCCCGAAATTTTTATGTGTTGTGTCTCCAGGTTCAACCAGAACAATTTCTACAGTATTGTTACGCTTTCCCAGGGTAACGGTAATTTTCCATCCGTAATCACGCAGTAATTGGCCAAGCTGGCGGATATTGAATAATCCAGTTTGTATTTGGCCAAACTCACCTTGTTTTCGTAGCTGCCGGTATAACCGTTCTAAATCGCTGATAGAGTCATTCAGTGTCGGTTTAGGAAGCTCCAGGTATATTTTAGTAGCAAATGGTGAATGTTTAAAAAGCTGGTCTTTAATTTCGGTTTTTTGCGGATGGATCTCTTCTGCTTTTGAATAAAGGCCGCTTAGGCGCTCCTCTAATTCTTCCGGGGTAAGCTTATCAAAATTAAGACGAGAATTATCTGGAATATAAACCTCTAAATCTCCCTGGATATTGGTTAGGCACGCCAGATAGATACTATCTTTTCTTTCTTCGGGTGTGATTATTCCATTTGGCTGGCTACTCACTTGGCCGCAAACCTTAACTTTACATTTCCCGCAAATTCCGTCGCCTCCACAGGTAGAATTAATGTAAACTTTGGCCGATATTGCCGCCGAAAGAATAGTTGTGTCTCTTTCAACAGAAATAGTTAAATTATCCGGTAGAAAAGTAACTTTGAATTTTTTCATCTCTTCTAGGTTATCCGCCACTGAAACGTTGGCGGATAATCGTTGCCTATTTGCATAAAAAATTCCTGTGCAACGATTAATTTAGATTTTTTAAAAACGCGGGGATTCCCGCGGCTTCTTTAGGGCCTACGATTATTTCATATCCTGATTGCTCTGCAAGATCACCGCTGATTTGCGCCACATAACCGGGAATAATCAAATTTTTATGTTTTACCGCATCTTTGACCCCGTGCTCATTTAATGATTTAGTTATACATTCAGCATTGAATTTTTCCGCAGCCCATGCGGTAAGTACCGACATTCCTTCAGTATTAACGCTTAAAATGTATGAGGGTATTTTACTGGCCTCTACTTCTCCTAAAACAGTGTAATAACTCAGAGAGAAATTGGTAGTGATTAAAACCGGCGAATTCTGGCTTACTTGGCCGATTGGATAAAGTTTGGATTCAATTTGTAAAGGTTTCTGCGAATCAGTATAAATATTTTGTCTTAAAGTTAGGATACAAATATTTTCCCAAGTTTGGATTCCTTTAATCAAGACGAGTCCTGCGTATTTAGCGATATAAGCAGTTGCTTCCATAGCTTCTTCGTAAGGATCAGTTTTATCCGAAATAACTAAAGTTGGATATCCTAATGCCCGATTTGATTTTTTTAATGCCTGTCTGCGCAATTGCGTCAAGTCCCAGATTTTCTCAGTTACGGATTTGGTACCTGTATCTAAAATTAAATTATTTATCCCCAATGCATTTAGTTCTTTAGTCAACTTGGTTAAAATATCCAAATCTTGCCCAACCACTACTAGTGGTAACTGTAATTCTTTAGAGATTACCCCAATTTGAGCAAAGTTTTCCCTGGTTGCGCAATAAAGTAAAGGTTTACGCTCCTTTGCGGTTTCTGCTGCTTTTCTCAAAGCAGATAAATCATCACTCATTAGCATTAGAGGTAAAGTGGTATTATTTAGGACTAGTTTCAATGCCTCTAGGTATCTTTTGGAATCTGTATTTTGTTTTAAAGCTACTAAATTAACTTCAAGCAACTGTCCTATACGCTCAAATTTAAGATGATTAATTTTTTCCAGCCGGTCTTTTATTTCTATATCGCTTAAGTTATCATCGATAATAAAACCTACTCCTGCGGGGTTACGAAATTTTTCTTCATGGCGGAATAAAACCGATTCATTGCCAATTTCAAATTTTAATAAATCATTGCCTAGGGTAATGGATTTAATCGGAGGTTGCGCCTGGGCCTCCAAAATCATCTTAGCTTCTGTTGAAATGAAAGGGCATTTTTCGATTGTAATTGCTTTTTTTGCTAATTGCATGGCAAAAGCAAGGCAAGTAGCAAAGCCGCATTGACGACAGTTTGTTTTAGGTAGTAGCTTATAGATATCTAAACCTGATAAAGCCATAATTATCTCCTTGCCTACGAAGGCAACACCAGCGCAATACCAATTAGCGCTGGGTGTAACTTGCTAAGGTTAACCCCACGCTTCTTACCTATCGCGTAGGGTGATTGATTAAGCTGGCAAAATAGCCGGCCCCAAATCCATTGTCAATATTTACGACCGTTACTCCGGGTGAACATCCATTGAGCATAGTCAAAAGCGCAGCTAAGCCGGAAAAAGAAGCTCCGTATCCGCAACTAGTCGGAACTGCTATGATCGGAGCCTTGACTAAGCCACTAACTAAACTGGGGAGTGCCCCCTCCATGCCTGCCACAACAATAATAACTTGAGCTGCCTTTAATTTATCAATATTATTCATCAGCCGATGCACTCCTGCTACTCCCACATCATATAATCTTTTAATGCGGTTACCCATAATTTCCAAGGTAACTGCTGCTTCTTCAGCTATTGGTATATCGCTCGTACCCGCCGAAATAATTAAAACTAAGCCTTTTGAGAGGGGTTTAGATTTGGTTAAGAAGTAACCAATTTTTGCCAGGTGGTTATATTTTAAAGCAGGAATCGTTTTTTTTAAAAAATTAAATTCGGTTTTTTCTAATTTAGTTAATAATAAGTCTTCTTTTGCTTTGATTATTTTTTTGGCAATTTCTTTTAAGTGTTGCCGGTCCTTTCCTGGACAAAAGATAACTTCCGCAAATCCCTTCCGGTTCCTTCTGTCTGTATCAACTTTGGCAAATCCTAGATCACAAAAACCTTTCTTTGAGGACATTTATCTATAAACCCCGATACACAAGATAGGCTAGAAGGATTATAAAAATTACTGCTCCGATATAGAAATCATTGAAATAAAGAAAATCCTGAATCCTGCTTCTTATTCCTTCTGGTTCATCTTTGACCGTTTTAGAGTGTGCCAGAGGATGGTCTTTTTTATATTGCTCTACCTGTTCTTTTTTAAATCTTAGGTACAGGTCGCCTATCTTATATCCAGGAAGCCTGCCATCCTGGGTTAGGTCTAAAATATCTTTTTCAGATACGCCAAGAATAGCGGAGACTTCTCTGACGGTAAGTAGTTTTTCTTCGCCCATTTTTTAAATTATTTTCCAATTTTTCCCGATGCTACCCAGCTATCTATGGCACGACGTTCAAATTTCCAGTCGTTATCTTCTTTGTTAGCTGGCACTTTTCCTGAATTGGCCCATTCAATTATTGAACTTAATTCTACCTCCAGGTATTTTGCTAATTCTTCCGGATTAAGGAAATCATGCAGCATTGTGCATTGGCCTTCTAGAAGCGCGCCTTCAGCAATATTGAGTTTGGCCGGATAAATATGCCCCTCAACTATTGCCTGCGGCAGTAGGGTAAGCCGTTCACGGGCAGTAATTTTGCCTTTAACTTTACCTCCAATAATAATATTATCCCCGATAATATCTGCATTAATGACAGCAGTAGAACCAATAGTTAAGTTACCCCGGGTATCAAGAGTACCTTCAAATTTTCCATTAATACGCAGATTAACCGGATCCTTAAAACTCAAAGAGCCCTGCATTGCGGCATCTACATCAAGGGTTTTTTCCTCCAGCTTCTTTTTAAATGCCATGATTATCCTCCTTTGTAAGAGTAAGGGATCCTTCCACAAAGCGTAAAAAATGCAAAACAATTAAAACTAAAACAGTAGTATATATTGCTACTCTATTAAAACCAATCCCTGCTGCCAGGCCTATTCCGGCAACAACCCATAAACTGGCAGCAGTAGTTAATCCTCTTACTTTTTCAGGTTCGCGGATTATTGTGCCTGCTCCAAGGAAACCGATACCGGTAATTACTCCAGCGGCAATTCGCGCCGGATCCAATGAAACCTTATCTTTATATATATCAAAAACATATAAGGATGTCAACATGATAAGGCAAGAGCCTAAGGCTACTAATATATGCGTACGCAAACCAGCATCTCTGCGATGAACCTGACGTTCCAGGCCAATTAACCCACTCAAAAGTAAAGTTAATAACAAACGTATGATCATTTGAAAATCGGTTGGCATGTACCCTCCTTAATGAGCGCTTGACTTACGAACACGCCAGTGTGAGTAAGTCAATGCGCGAATTAATACCGCCGAATAAGCCAAAATTGTTGAAAAGAATTTTGGCTTATTTTATGAGACGGTAATCCACTAATTGAACTCAATATTTAGATTCAAGTTGCTTCTTTTTCCTTGTTTATAAAGATAATCTGCCAATCCGGCAACCATTGCAGCATTATCCATACATAGAAAGGTATCCGGAAAAAAACAATTAAGTCCGCTATCCTTTGCGCTTTCGCTAAATGTCTGGCGCAATGATCTATTGGCAATAACTCCCCCTCCAATTAGAAGATTTTCTACATTATAACGCCTACAAGCCAGAATAGATTTTTTTACTAACGCATTAATTACGCTTTCCTGGAAAGAAGCTGCGATATCTTTCTTTAATTTAGTTTCAACTTTTTTATTTTTTAAACAATATAACACAGCTGTTTTTATACCACTGAAGCTGAAATTAAATTCATTATCGGTTCCACAGCAAGCAAACTTTATTTTATGTTTATTTGCTCCTTTAGAAAATTTTTCGATCTCAGGGCCTCCGGGATATTCCATACCCATAATTTTAGCTACTTTATCAAAAGCCTCTCCGCAAGCATCATCAAGAGTCTGCCCTATTGTTTTAATCTCAGAAAAATCTTTGATATAAAAAAGACTGGTGTGGCCTCCGGAAACAACTAAAGCCATACAAGGAAAATTAATATTTTTATGGCAAAGAAGATTTGCATAAATATGGCTATGGATATGGTTAACGCCAAGTATCGGTTTCTTTAAGCTTATTGCCAGCGCTTTAGCAAATGAAATTCCAACTAGAAGTGACCCCGGTAACCCAGGCCCGCTTGTTACAGAAACAAGATCAATATCCTCTATTTTTATTTTAGCGGTTTTAATAGCTTGAGAAAAAACATCTGAAATGCTTTCAAGTTGCATGCGAGAAGCAATCTCAGGCACTATTCCTCCATGTTTACTATGTATTTTTAAGCTACTGGCGACTACATTGGCCAGGATTTTTTTACCGTCTTTAACTAGCGCAACAGAGGTTTCGTCACAGGAGCTTTCAATTCCTAAAACTATCATTTTGCTATCTCCGAAACAAAAACAAATTTGTAACCTTCTTCCTTCATTTTAGGAAGCATTTCTTTTAATACCATTAAAGTATTTTTACGGTCATGACCGATGGCGATTACACTGGTTTGTTTTCGGCATAGATTCTTTAATTTTAAAAGCTGTCCTCTTATATATGCAGGATCGTCCTGATTATCTAAAAATACATCACGCTTGGCAAATCTTTCTTTAATTTTTACAGCAATCTGGCGGCAGACGGATCTTGCAGTTACGAAACTGTCCAGAAAATATAGATTACGCTTTTTGGTTTCCAACATTACTATTCCGCTTATTCTTCTATCCTCTGTAATAGCTGAACCCATATGATTCGATATTCCTTTTGCAAAAATTATCGAGTCCAAACCAGTATCCATAATATTACTAACCTGCTTGGTTCCCATGTTCAAGGTAATGGTATTTACTTCTAATCTGTATTTTTCTTTTGGCTCCATTGGCAGATGTAGGATTATTTCAAAACCAAGGTTATTTAATTTTCTAGCAACTTCCTTTGAGTTTTTCAGATTCGGCAGAATCGCACACGTCAAAGGAACTTTTATTTCTTTTACGATTGCCATATTATCTAAATGATATCCCCAATCATCAATTACAATGGCAATTTTTCCTTTTACAGCAGGGATTTTTTTTATCGGTATTTTTTTGTAAGCTGGAGTTAGAATTAGAGCGATAAATAAAAGTAAAATTAAAATTACAGAAATACTGATCACAAGTTTATTTTTCATAAGCTTAAAATAGCAATAGTTTTAATGTTTAGATTGGTTATAAATTACTATAGCCCTTAAAGCATCCAAAGCCCCTGTTAACTGGGCATCATTTTTATAATTGAAAATATCTTCTGGGGTGGTTTTAGCCTCAGCTTGCTTATTCTCAATTTCATCAAATATTTGATTGAATTTCTTATTTTTTGTTTCGGAGGCTTCCTTATTTTCTTCCACCACAATTTCAGGAATTACTCCTTTTCCATTAATAATCTTACCAGATGGCGTAAAATAATAGCTGGTAGTTAATCGTAAGGCAGAGCCGTCTCCTAAAGGTATTACTGTTTGCACGGAACCTTTTCCGAAAGATTTAGTGCCGATAATTATGGCGCGTTTATAATCCTGGAGAGCTCCTGCCATAATCTCGCTACCGGAAGCCGATCCTTCATTAATTAAGACTGCCAAGGGTAAATCTAAAATCGCGTTCTTTGCTTCAGAAAGAAACTCTAAGTTTTGGCCTTTGTTTCTGCCTTTGGTATAAGCGATCATTTTATTTGGCTGGACAAATCTTCCCGTAATTTTAACGGCAACATCAAGTAGCCCTCCGGGATTATTACGCAAGTCAATTATTAATGCTTTCATTCCTTGTTTAGATAAATTAGTTAAGGCATTATTTAATTCTTGTAAGGTATTTTCACGAAATTCAGTAATACGAATATAACCGATTTTACCTTCCAAAATACGTGCTTGTTTTATATCCTTAATTTTTATGATCGCCCGGATAATTTTAAAATCCAAAAGTTTATTTTCGGGATCTCTCAATATCGTAAGATTTACTACTTCCCCTGGTTTTCCGCGCATCCTTTTTACCGCATCGGTTAAGGACATCTCCCGGGTTAATGTATCGTTAATTTTTACAATATGATCTCCCGCTTTTATTCCGGCTTTCCAGGCCGGCGTATCTTCAATAGGAGTAATTATGGTTAGTAAGCCATCTTTTATGGTAATTTCGATCCCCAAACCCCCGAATTTACCTTCCGTATCTACTTTCAGGTCATTGTACGTATCAGGATCCATGAATTGGCTATGTGGGTCAAGAGAAGAAAGCATACCTTTTAATGAACCATAGATTAAATCTTTGGGTTTTGTGTCATCGACGTACTCTTTTTGAATAATTGCTAAGGTATCGGAAAATAATTCAACTTGTTTGTACATCTCGTCGTTGCTTTTCTTTCTGCTATCTGAGGCTGCGATTCTGGTGCCGACAAACACAAGTATGATAATTATTAATCCAACGCATATTTTTTTACCCATTAGCAAGCCTCCTCTTTATCAGGTCTCCAACTACCTTAGGATTAGCTTTACCAGCGCTCTTTTTCATTACTTGCCCAACCAGGAACATAAGTGCGTTTATTTTCCCTGCTTTGTAGTCGCTAACCGACTTGGAATTTTCAGCAATAATTTCATGTATAATTAAATCAAGGCTTTCGGTATCAGAAATCTGTCCCAAGTTTTTTTCACTTATTATTGAGCTTGCTGTGTTGCCAGTCGCAAACATTTCCTCTAAAACAGCCTTACCAGTAAGGTTAGAGATGATTTGTTTCTTTACAACCAATTCCACTAATTCCACAAGATTTTTTGATTGAATATACTCTGGTTTAGCTTGGTTCGAAGGGTTAGATACTGTAGCTGTAAAAGGCCCAATTAACCAATTTACTATTGGTTTTTTATCATTATCCTGGAATATCTTCATGCATTCTTCAGCATAATCAGCAAATTTTTTTGAAGAAGCTAAGATTTTAGCGTCATACTCAGATAGCGAATAATCACGTACAAGGCGGGATACCTTATCTTGTGGCAGTTCAGGTAATTCTGCTTTTATACGCGCAATCATAGGCTCATCAATAATAAAAACTGCAAGGTCCGGATCAGGAAAATACCTGTAATCTTTGGCGCCTTCTTTACTACGCATAGATACAGTTTCTCCCTTATCGGCGTTCCAAAGTCGAGTCTCCTGGAACATGGCTTGATTTGTATTGAGCTGTTTAGTTTGACGGCTGATTTCAAATGTTAAAGCGTCTTTTACCCCCTTAAAAGAATTCATGTTTTTTAATTCAGTCTTAACTCCCAATTCTTTTGTTCCTTCTGGCTTTAAAGATATGTTGGCATCGCAACGCAAAGATCCTTTTTCCATATCGCAATCGGATACATCTAGGTATTCAATGATATTTTTTAAATTTGTCAGGTAGTCAAAAGCTTCTTGAGGACTTGATAAGTCAGGTTCGCTGACTATCTCAAGAAGCGGAATTCCTGTACGGTTGAAATCTACCAAGCTTGAATCTATTCCATGGATAAGTTTACCCGCATCTTCCTCTAAATGTATCCTGGTAATACCGATGCGCTTAGATATATTCTGACTAACAATCATTAAGTGTCCATTACGCGATAAAGGCAGATCGTATTGTGAAATTTGGTAATTTTTTGGTAAATCCGGATAAAAATAATTTTTACGGTCAAATTTTGTATATTTTTGTATCTGACAATTAAAAGCCAAAGCTACTTTTATTGCGGAATTTAGCGCTTCTTTATTATAAACCGGAAGGCTGCCGGGCAATCCCAAGCATACCGGGCAGGTACAGGAATTAGGGGTTTTCCCGAAGTCAATAGCACAACCACAAAATGCTTTAGTTTTAGTTTTTAATTGCAGGTGGACTTCTAAGCCGATGACTGTTTCGTATTTCATAATTTTGGTTTAAGCTTATGCCACTGGGTATTTTGCTCAAAAGTATGTGCTACCCGAAAAAGCATCTCTTCGTTAAATGGCTTGGCGATTATCTGTAAACCTACAGGCAATCCTTTTTTGGTAAAACCGCAAGGAATAGATATTGCTGGAATTCCTGCTAAATTTGCCGAGATAGTATATATATCGGACAGGTACATTTTTAGGGGGTCTTGAGTCCTTTCCCCAATTTTAAAAGCCGCGCTTGGAGATGTAGGAGCAACAATACAATCAAAATCAGTAAATACTTGATCAAAATCCTGTTTTATTAGAGTACGTACTTTTAAGGCACGTAAATAATAGGCATCATAATATCCATGCGATAAGGCAAAAGTTCCAAGTAAGATTCTACGTTTTGCTTCTTCACCAAAACCTTGCGCGCGGGTTAGTTTGTACATCTGGATTAAATTATTTGATTTTGCCCTAAATCCGTATTGAACCCCGTCAAATCTAGCCAGGTTTGAACTGGCTTCGGCAGTTGCGATAATATAATAAACAGGCACGGCATATTCTGTATGTGGTAATGAAATCTGTTGAGAAACTGCGCCTAGAGTTTCTAGTTTATTTATCGCCTCTTCAATAATAGATTTAATCTCTAGATCCATACCTTCGATAAAATATTCTTTAGGTACACCGATTTTTAAACCTCTAATATCATTGGTCAGGCTTTTAGTATAATCCGGTACATCTAATTTTACCGAGGTTGAATCATTAGCGTCATATCCTGAGATAATCTTGGTTAAAATTGCTGCATCAAGGACATCTTTGGTAATAGGCCCAATTTGATCAAGACTGGAAGCAAAAGCAATTAATCCAAAACGCGAAACGCGCCCATAAGTAGGCTTTAATCCTACAACTGCGCAGAAAGAAGCAGGTTGCCGAATTGAGCCTCCCGTATCAGAACCTAGAGCCCAAATTGCTTCATCAGCGGATACGGCAGCAGCGCAGCCTCCTGAAGAACCTCCGGGAACACACTCTAAATCCCAGGGATTAGCAGTCGCTCCCAAAAATGAATTTTCCGTTGAGGAACCAAAAGCAAATTCATCCATGTTTGCCTTTAAAGGAAAAATTTGAGCTCCTGCATTTTTTAATTTAGTGATAACTGTAGCATCATACGGCGGGCGAAAACCTTCAAGAATTTTTGAACAACATTCGGTATTCAAGCCTTCAGTGCAAATGTTATCTTTGATGGTAATTGGTGGAAGCTCATTAAGGAGTCCCTCTGATTGGAGATTTGAAGGAATTGTTTTTTCTTCTTTAATCCTGACATAAGCTTTAACTTTAGGTTCGACTTTTTGTATGCGCTTATAAAGCGAATCAAAAACTACCTTTTGATCAGTTTCTTTAGTTTTAAGCTTATCCAACAATTCGTGGGCAGTTAGTTGATTTAATTCCATAATTATTCGATTATCTTAGGTACGCTGAAGAAACTTCCTTTTTTACTCGGGGCATTTTCCAGGGCTTTTTCCACAGGTAAAGATTTATGCGGCAAATCATCCCTTAACACATTACTGATAGGTAAAATATGGCTTGCAGGCGTGATTTTCTCTATATCCAAAGTGCTTATTTTATCAATAAAACCTAATATATCATGCAGCTGTCCGGATATTTTTTCTAACTCATTAGGCTGCAATTCGATACGTGCTAAATGCGCAACATGTTTTACCGTTTCTTTATCTATCGACATCTCTTCTCCTTACCCGCACGGGCACACACGCGCAATTCCTTATAAGCGCGGGGTGATATTTTATATATTCTAACATTCTTTTGTTAAAAGTCAACATCTCGAGTTGACAATTTCATGAAAATGTGTAAAATATTAAGAATTAACCCAAATTAAAATGAGAAAAGAATCCAAACAAAGCAAGCCAAAATATTATTTAAATAAGCAGGGCGAGTTTATCATTCAAAACTACAATTATTCCAAGCCTTTTGCTAATTTCTTTCCCGGGATTGCCGGTAAATATGGAATTCCAATGTGGGTCTTCTATGTTAATCGTGGGCAATGTATCTGTAGTTTTGGTACTAGAGATAAAGATCAGGCAATCTTAGAATTCTTTCCGGCAAATAAATCATGGCAGTTAGTTTCAAGCCATGGATTCCGCACTTTCATCAAAATTAAATCTGCTAAAGACCCTGTTTATTATGAACCATTTCATAACGGCTATCTTAACTCAAAATACCAGATCACCAATTCTATTGCAATAGACTCAAGCAAACTTACCCTTGAAGAAAAAAATAACTCTTTAGGAATAAAGACTCGTATTGAATATTTTAATATTCCCAATGATACTTTCTCTGGATTAAGCCGCACAGTCAGTATTGAAAATACTTCAAAGAGGCCTAAATCTATCGAACTTATTGATGGTTTACCACAGATAGTCCCCTTTGGAACAAATAACTTTTTCTTAAAAAAACTTGGCCGTACTATTGAAGCCTGGATGAATATTGACAATCTGGACAAAAATATTCCTTTTTATAAACTAGAGGTTGATCCTTCTGACCGCCCGGAAGTAGTACATATTGATTCGGGAAATTTTTATTTAGGTTTTCATTTTGATGGATCTAAAGCAAAGTTGATCCGGCCAATTGTTGATCCTGAAGCTGTTTTTGGTAAAGTAACGGATCTTTCATACCCCTCAGAATTTTTGACTAAACATAAATTTTTCTATCCGACTCAGCAGCTAACCAGAAGCAAAACTCCAAGCGCCCTGCTATTATTGCATCTGGAACTAGAGGCTGGGAACAAAAAAACATTTCATTCGGTTATTGGGCAGGCGCGTAACAGCAGCACATTAAATAGTTGTGCTAAAAAAATTATGAAATTTGGTTACATAGAAAATAAATCAGAAGAAAACTATAAACTGATTAAAAAATTAAAAGATGATATCTTAACCAAAAGTAGTGTTCCCGAATTCGACCTATATGCAGGTCAAACTTATCTTGATAATATTATGCGTGGTGGTTACCCTGAGGTTTTTTTATCGCCAAATAAAAAGGTACCTGGATCCGCCAAGACTGTTTTTTACCTTTATTCACGTAAACATGGCGATCTAGAGAGGGATTACAATAAGTTCGTTCTACAACCAACATATTTTTCCCAGGGTAACGGTAACTACCGAGATATAAATCAAAACCGGCGTAATGACCCCTGGTTTAACCCTGAAATCGAAGATGAAAATATAATTTTCTTTATGAATTTAATTCAGGCTGACGGTTTTAATCCTTTGGTAATAAAAGGCGAGAATTTTTTGCTTAAGGATGACATTAATTTAGATCAACTTCTGGCAGGAGTAGCTAAAAAAAATGATATTGATAAACTTAAGCCCGTTCTTAATAAGATTTTTACTCCTGGAGAACTTATTCTTTTTATTGAAGATAATAATATAAAGCTTACCTGTTCATACGATAATTTTTTAGGCATTATTCTCTGTTCTTCTCAAAAAATCCAGGATGCCGAACATGGAGAAGGTTTTTGGACCGACCACTGGTCTTATAATCTAGATTTAATTGATAGTTACCTAAGAATTTATCCAGAGAAGTTCAATGAATTGTTCTTTGAAAAGAAAGTTTTTACTTTCTATGATAATGCTGAGTTTGTCAGACCGCGCAGCGAAAAGTATATGCTCTATAATCAACAGCCCCGTCAACTACACTCTCTTACCCTTGATACCGTAAAAAAAGATATGTTGCATAAACGGTTAAGCAATCAGCACATCTTGCGCACTAAAGAAGGTATGGGCCAGATTTATTATACTACGCTTATCTCCAAGCTTCTGTGTTTAGCGGTGAATAAGCTTGCTTCACTTGACCCGTTTGGCGTAGGTGTGGAGATGGAGGCTAATAAACCTAATTGGTTTGATTCTTTAAACGGGCTTCCTGCTCTCTTTGGTTCCAGCATCTGTGAAACTTTCGAATTAAAACGTCTTCTAAAAACGATAAAACTAGCGCTTGAGAACTCACACATTAATGAAATTGAATTCGCCAGCGAAATTTCTGATTTTATTGAAAAAGTTACTGTTTTACTTGTTGAAGATGGATTTAATTATTGGGATAAAAGTAATAGTGTAAAAGAAGATTACCGGCAAAAGACGCGGTTGGGGTTTTCCGGTAATACTGTTTATTTATCTGTTGTAAAGCTTATGAGTTTTACGAATGCAGCATTAGAGAAGATTGAAACAGGCTTAAATAAGGCTTTAGATAAAAAATCTGGTATTTATAATTCTTACTTCATTAATAATGTCGTAGAGTACGATGTAGTTAAAGGGCATTACATTAAGCCAAAAAAATTTATTCAAAAGTATACTCCTCTGTTTCTTGAAGGACAAATGCATGCTTTAAGGCTTTGCGAAGATAAGAATCGACTCTTAGCCCTTCATAAATCAACCAAAAAAAGCGCGCTTTTTGACAGAAAATTAAAGATGTATAAAGTAACAGCTAATCTTGATTCAATGCCTGAGGAAATCGGCAGATGCAGGGTATTTTCTCCCGGATGGCTGGAAAACGAATCCATCTGGTTGCATATGGAATATAAATATATCTTGGAATTACTTAAAAAGGGCCTAGTTAATGAGTTTTATGAAGAATTCAAAAATGTACTTATCCCATTCCAAAATCCGCAAAGATATGGCCGCAGTATATTAGAAAACTCTTCTTTTTTAGTCAGCAGTGCATTTGCCGATAAAAGACTGCATGGGAACGGATTTGTAGCCAGATTAAGCGGTTCAACAGCCGAATTTCTACATATTTGGCTGATTATGAATACCGGTGTCTCCCCTTTCTCCCTAGATAAGTCCGGTCAGCTTAATTTAACATTTAAACCATATTTGGCTGGTTGGTTATTTTCAAAGAAGGGAAAATATTCCTTTAATTTTTTAAGTAAAATTTTAATAACTTACCATAACCCGAAACGAAAAAATACTTTTGGTAAAAACGCTGCTGAAATTATAAAAATTGTTATTTTCGAAAATAATAATCAAACAGTAATTAATTCTACAACAATTCCTCCTTTATTAGCAGAGAAAATAAGATCCCGCCGAGTTAATAAAATCGATATTTACTTAGAATAAAGGGACCGTTTCTATTTTTTTAAAACCTCAAGAAATAAAAAATAGAAACGGTCCCTTGTTTTAAAATTTGCGGCGGTAATAGGCTCGTAAAATATGCGCGGTATCTATGGTAAGGGCTGTGCCTCCGTAAGGGTCAAGAGAAAAGTTGCCTAAATTACTGGTGTTACCCTCTCCGTATTGCAGGATAAATTCGTCATCTTTAGAAGGCAGGTACCTGAATTCACCATAGAAATTATGATGGCCAAGCGGGTTTGTATTTCCGGCAACCAGCCGGTCCGTATCCTGCCATCTGGAATAAGAATATTTTAAAGCCATCCCAAACTTCTTAGTTGGCATATAGGTCATTTCAATACCAACATGGTTCATGCTATCTGAATTTTGCCCGGCACTTTCAAATTCATTGCGCGTATAGTCAAGGTAAAGCTCCATTTTACTGATAGGCGCTATTCTTAGGCCGGTTTTAAAAACATTATAATAATCGTATGGGGCCTGAGGAAATCCGTTTTGACTATAAAGAAATGGATTCTTGAACCTATAAAGATTATCATTTTGGTAGAAGGTCCCGCCCAAAGTAGTGTCATTGCGTAAAGTGTTAGCCGGAAAACCGTCATAAGCTAGGTAATAATCATTGGTACGTTCGTATATGCCGTCTAAGCTCAGCCATTCAAAGAAATCATAATTCAAACCAAAGGATCCTGTCATAAGTGAAGGATCGTTTCCGTCAGGCACAGCATTATTGATAAAAAAATCACCAGTATTTCCGTCATAAATAAACGGATCAATACCATTTACGGTATGAGGTAACTTATGGTAAATACCCAGAAACTTAGAACTTAATTTATCCGTAATCTGGACTGTGGCTTCATCACGTACTACATTTTCAATAAACTTACCATTAACATTATGGACATTACGCACATCAAAAAGATTATAGGCCTTATCTTTTAGGAACGATTCAATTCTAAAACCGATAGTATTTCTGCCGGCATCAATACCATCGCCTATACGCGTTGCATTGAGTTCTCCCCAATTCGTGGTGGATTGTTCTAATCCTGAAGAATAGTAATCCATGGGTTTACGGAAATGAATATGCCTTGACCAAAAAGTATCTTGTCTAGTTTCATGATAACTAGAAAGAGAAGCATCAAATCCCGAATCCATTTTGCTAAGGTAAAACTTAGATTTTAAAAGGAAACTTTCATCTTTATCCAAAGCTATTTCATCGTAACCGTATTTTAAATCCATCAAACTCTTCTGCGGGTAACGGCTAATAAATGAAAAATAATATGCGTTTCCTCGGGATTTTGTTTCATAGGTAGCGTTACTCATATCATAAAATGACTGAGAGGATAAAATTTCAGCTTGAGCTTTTAAACCCTCCATCATTTCATAAGCAATATCCGCTCCTCCCACATAGTTTTGACTGTCCAGCTTTTGGTTAGGTTCGGTGATAAAACCTAAGCGGCTGCTAAATGTTGCACCAGCCATAAAGTTATTACTAAAATAATGTTTTAATCGGCTGGCATTAATCACATTGTCTACTGAGCCATAATCTTGCCAAAGATCCTTAGGAGTAGCAAAAGTAGTATCAAACGTCGTTGCTTCATCCGGAAGAAAACTGAAAGAAAATCCTCTTAAAGCCGTCAGATATTGGCCAGTTGAATCTTTAGTTAAGAATGAAAGTGAATCATCCCAGATGCCTTTGGTAAAATCAACAGGTACATTTCCTGAATGAAATGTACCTGGGGTATATTTACGCAGCCAGCTGCTATCCTTCCACCAAATATGATGATTGGTAATCCCCATGGGGTCATCGGAACTATAAGCTTGATCCTGCAAGGCTATGGGAAAAGCGCGAAACTTTATCTGATCGTTTGTATAATCCGTCCATAATTCACGTACTGGCTGAAATTCACGCCCTATCTTCATGCTGGGGATATTAAAACCATTAATTGTGATTGCGGTAGTTTTCCCATCAATAACTTTTAATTCAGGAATATTAAGTGTGCTCCCCTTTTGAGTTCCGTAGATAGTATTATTTACGATATGTGCGGTATTTGACCAATATAATAATTCTACTTCCGCAGTATCTCCCCCTGCAGTTGTAAGGGTAATTTTATTACTTTTTCCGCTAAAGCTCCAAGGATCAACCGTAAGATTGGAATGGAAATTAAGGCCTTCCTTATTTTCCGTATCTAAATTAACAGCTAAACTATCATAAATCCGGGGATCAAAAGTATTAAATCTGTTATTAAAAACCTCATCTGAACTCATACGCCAGCTTTTTGATTTTTCATTTAAATCAAAATTAGCTCTTTTCCAGATAAATTCACGGGGGGTTACTCCAAAACTTAGCTGCATCTGGCCGCTTACGGAGAGAGGCCCGGCTTTTATTGAGTCCTTTTCTTTTTTCTCAAATGGGCCTTCCCTATCTTTACTTGTAACATTAGGTTCAATCTTGGACATAGCTTCTTCCATAAGTTGATCCCTGCTGAATTGATTCTTTGATTCAATTGAATTATTAATATCTGAAGCGGTGTTTGCTGCTAAAGGTTTATATTCAAAAGTGGGGTTTGTTTCCTGATTAAAAATTTTATTAACATAAAGTTTAGCGGTTTTGTTGTTTGGGTCAATGGAAAGGGCTTTTTTAAATTCAGAAAGGGCATCTTCTATTTTCCCAAGAGAATAAAAGCTTTTACCCAGCTCACAAAGATAATCTGCTGCTTGGCCTTGGGCAAAGAGAGAATTGGCTGAAAAAAATAAAAACGCCAAACATACTATCGCCGTAATGTTGTATCTAATAAGTAGCTTTTGCATATTGCTATTATTATATACAACTTAAAATTCATGTCAAATAAAATTAGCCGATTTGTTGGGGTAACTTAGGGGAAATTGTAAGCTCAATGTTTAAGGTGTGAACAAATGAAATAAGAAATAGTTTCTCTTTATTTACTGCTAAAAGGCTTCCTTTGATTTTACAAAAGAAGTGCTCTTTTTTTTCCTTAGTATTTCTACTCTTTAAGACGAAAAGATAGGACTGAGATTTAGGGATATTAGTACCTTCGATTTGTCTTATCATGCAGGCAAAATGACGGCGCACTACACTATGGACGCCTTCCTTATCGGTTATTTCAGAACTGCTAATGATTTTCCTGCCTTTTTCAGAAAAAGTCAGGTTTTTATAAAGTAGGTCGCGCATATTTTCCTTATAATTAGCCGGATTGTCGTTATGCTAAATCCGGCTCCCCTCATGCTGGTGGGGATTATTACAGTAAAGTATGCAATTAAAAAAAAGCCAAATCAATAGGATTTGGCTTAAAAAAGAAAGCGTTTACTTTTGATTTTAAAACAAGGGGACGGTTCTCTTTCTCATGAGAACCGTCCCCTTGTTTTTACAGGCGGGGTTCTTTCCCGTGGAATATTCTATCTAGGTTAGTTTTGTGCCGGATAATCACGAAAAAACAAAGCAACAGAGCCACTAAAACAAGCCAAAAAGGCTGCTTAAAAAGAAAACAGAGAATTGGCAACGCGATACCGGCAGAAATTGAAGCCAAAGACACCATTCTTGAGCTAATAAAAACAATAAACCAGATTAAAATTATTAACCCCATTATGATATTCAATCCAGGTATTCTTAATGATAGTCCGAGTAAAACCCCCAGTGAAGTAGCGATTCCTTTTCCTCCTTTAAGCTTTAAAAATATAGTCCAGTTGTGGCCACAAATACAACATAACCCCATGAGAATAGCTAAGTTTTGTGCTTGTAATAAAATGGCCTTATCTAGAAAATAATTCGTTAAAAATATAACCGCGATAAAGCCCTTCAATATGTCTAAAATTAAAACAGCTATCCCCGGCCCTTTACCTAAAGCACGCATGGCATTGGTTGCTCCCACATTGCCAGAGCCAACTTCGCGGATATCAATCCCTTTTAAAACTTTACCAAAAAGATAGGCAGTAGGTATAGAGCCTAACAAGTAACTAGTTAGAAGTGCGACGATTGTCCAGAGCATATAGAATTTTAAACCCTCTTTTTACGTAATCTATTCCTGAAATAACGGTAAAAATAACCGCTAACCACCAAATTAATCCGGTAGATCTCCATTGCAATAAAACACAGATAACAGAAAGCATTTGAAATATTGTGGTAAGTTTACCCCATTTTGTAGGATAGACATCTATTGTTTGTTTTACCATATAAATGACTACTGCTCCCATGATAATGATTAAATCTCGTGAAATTACAATGAAAACAACCCAAAGCGGAAACTTCAACTCTAGCCTACTCATTGGAGATAAGAATATGAAAGCACTCATCAATAAAAGCTTATCTCCTAAAGGATCCAAAATTAAACCGGCTTTTGATTGTATTTTAGCTTTTCTGGCAATAAAACCATCTAGGCCGTCCGAAATGACCCCTAAAATAAATATGGCCAAAGCCAAATCTTTTAAATATATTCTTTGGGGCGTATAATATACAAGGCAGGCGATAAAAAATGGAACGCTGAGAATGCGAAATGTAGAAATTTTGTTCGCTATGTTCATTTTGTCCTTTTTCCCTTTATTTAATTACCCTTATGCGTTGCGGAGGCCAATAAACGATTAAGGCCTGTCCTAAAAGGTCTTCTTTGGGAACAAATCCCCAATAGCGGCTGTCTTTGGAAGAAGTGGAATTATCTCCTAACACAAAATAACTGTCTTTGGGAACGATAATCTTTTCTCCTTCAGAAGCAAACTCTCCTCTATTGTAATAATAAATCTGGTTAAAAATTGGCTCAATAGCCGGTTTATCATTTACATAAATGGATCCACCTTTAATCTCAATTGTCTCACCCGGCAAGCCAACTAACCTTTTTATAAAATCCTTCTTCTTGTCTTCAGGATAAATAAAAACAATTACATCCCCGCGTTTAGGCTGCCTTAAAGCAGGAAGGCGCCAGTTAGTAAGAGGAATTTTTGCACCATAAATAAACTTGTTTACCAGAATAAGATCGCCTTCAATCAAGGTCATACGCATTGAACCTGTAGGAATCTTAAAAGCCTGGATCAGGAAAGCGCGGATAACCATCGCCAGTAAAAAAGCGACTACGATTGATTCAATCCAATCTCGTAAAACGGATTTCTTTTTTAAACTCATATTTTTAATACCTCCAAAAATGCTTCTTGCGGTATTTCAACTTTACCGAACTGTTTTAACCGCTTCTTCCCCTTTTTTTGAGTCTCCCAAAGTTTACGCTTACGTGTAATATCTCCTCCGGAACATTTACTTGTAGCATGTTTGCCTACGCAACGTACTTTTTCAGAAGCCAAAATCTGGCTTCCTACTGCTGCCTGTATACTCACTTCGAATAGCTGGCGGGGGATTAATTCTCTTAATTTCCCGACTAAAAGATGGGCTCTTGAGACAGCTTTTTCTTTAAACATCAGTGAGGAAAAGGCATCACAGATCTGGCCATTAAGCAGGATATCAAGTTTTACCAGTTTTGTTGGCAAGTATTCTTTTACCTCATAATCCATGGAACCATAACCACGAGTAATTGACTTTATGCGATCATAGAAATCAACGATTATTTCGGAAAGCGGTATGGAGAAGACAACTTTCACACGATCTTCACCCAAGTATTCATTGGAAACAAATATTCCTCTGCGCGATTTGGTAAAATCACAAACTGCTTCAATAGAATCAACCGGAACTATCATAAGCAAACTAGCATATGGCTCCAGGGATTCCTCAATATCGCTAGATGCACAAAGTTTAGCAGGAGTATCTACTTCTATTACTTCACCGGATTTTGTTTTTATACGGTAGACTACATTGGGGACGGTAAGAATAAGGTTCAAATTATATTCACGCTCAAGCCTCTCTTGGACAATCTCCATATGTAAAAGGCCCAAGAATCCACAGCGAAAACCAGTTCCGAATGACTGGGAATTTTCAGGCTCAAACACAAATGAAGCATCAGAAAGCTTTAATTTATCCATGGCATCGCGTAACTGAGGAAAATCAGCTGGATTTACCGGATAGATACCGCAAAACACAAGAGGTTTTAATTTACGGTAACCAGGCAGAGCCTGATCGCAAGGATTTTTGGGGTCAGTAATTGTATCTCCAATGACCACCTCGCGTGGATCACGAAGATTAGCCGTGAAGTAACCAACTTCTCCACACGTTAACAAATCTACTGCTGAATATTTTAGGTCTTTAAACACTCCCAGTTCTTCAATTTTATAGATTTTACCGGCATGGAACATCTTTAATTGGGTTTTAGGGGAAATCTGTCCGTCTATAACCTTAACAAAAACAACTACTCCTTTAAAAGCATCGAAACGGCAATCAAAAATTAAAGCCTTAAGTGGGTTTTCTATTTTGCCAGCCGGAGCCGGTATAGTTTCGATAATCCTGTCTAAAATTTCAATAACGCCTGTTCCCTCTTTTGCGGAAGCCAAAATAATCTCTTCTTCCTTAAAACCTAAAACGGTTTCAACCTGTAATTTTACCCGGGGAACATCTGCGGAAATCAAATCGACTTTATTGATCACCGGAATTACATTGAGGTTATTTTCTAAAGCCAGATAATAATTTCCCACGGTCTGCGCCTCTATGCCCTGCCCGGCATCTATCACAAGAACTGCTCCTTCACAAGCAGCAAGAGATTTGGAGACTTCATAAGTAAAATCAACATGGCCCGGAGTATCAATGAGATTCAGGATATATTCCTTATTAAATTTTTTGGAAAAATAATTTAATCTGACCATTGAAGCTTTTATAGTAATTCCCCGTTCTTTCTCTAGCTCCATATCATCAAGAAGCTGGTCTCCCTTATGGCGTATATCTACTGCTCCGGTTATCTCCAATATCCGGTCAGCTAAAGTGGATTTACCATGGTCAATATGGGCAATGATTGAAAAATTTCTCAGGAGGGCTTTATCCATTTATCCTATATATTCAGCCATTTTATCTACTACCTGTTCGATAGAAAGCTTGGTAGTATCAATATAAATTGCATCTATTGCCTTACGTAAAGGTGATGCTTCTCGAGTAGAATCGATTTTATCACGGTTAGCTAAATCTTTAGCAACATCATCCTCTGAAACATTTTGCCCTAAACCTCTTAATTCTTTAAAACGGCGGTTTACCCTCTCCTGTGCGGATGCGTCAATAAAAAATTTCTTTTGGGCGCAAGGAAAAACTACCGTACCAATATCTCTGCCATCTAAAACACACTCACCTCTTTGGCCAAATTCTCTTTGTAATTTAACCAGTATCTGGCGTACATCCTTTATCTTAGCTATATCAGAAACAAATTGAGTAATTTTTGGCTTGCGAATATCCAAAGAGATATCTCTACCATCCAAGATAACCTTTAGTGAACCATCTGGGTTACTCTGCAGGTCTATTTTTGTCGAACAGGCAAGTTCAAAGATTTTCTTTTCATCAGCTAC
The DNA here is from genome assembly GCA_028712255.1 of Candidatus Omnitrophota bacterium. Taxonomy (NCBI): domain Bacteria; kingdom Pseudomonadati; phylum Candidatus Omnitrophota; species Candidatus Omnitrophota bacterium. Next base: position 90,669 of record JAQTQJ010000006.1, on the reverse strand, counting down.
TGGTATGTTATTCTCTAAAACTTTTAGGGTTAAAGCCCTATACATTGCGCCAGTATCAATATAAAGAAAACCTAGCCTTTTGGCCAGGATTCTGGCAACTGTACTTTTCCCTGCGCCGCTTGGCCCATCAACAGCAATAATCATTTTAATTTCTTCCGCTTTTCCCTGGCCAACCCGAGGAATTTTGATAAAAGTTTTTTATTTTTGTTTCTTAAGGCAAGTTTTAAGATATTGAGTTTTGCCTGGAAGGTCAAAAGTGCATCCAGTAAATTACGACGGTTACTTAAAAATATTTGGCTCCAGAGATCGTTATCCGAAGCAGCAATGCGGGTAGAATCCTTTAAACCACCAGAGCTTAAGTTTAAAAATTCATCCGGAATCGTATTTATTAAAGAAAATGCTATTGCATGCGGCAGGTGGCTGGTAAGTGCTAAAATCTGATCGTGTTTTTCTGGGCTAAGGACAACTATCCGCGATCCTAACCTTCTCCAAAACAACCTTATTTTATTCAATGCACTATTATTAGTTAATGAATTGGGAGTAATAATGCAAACCGAACCGTTGAAAATACCTGCTTGAAGATTAAAAGCCCCGCGCTTTTCCGAACCAGCCATTGGATGACAGCCGATAAAATTTGGGATTACTTTGCTTAATTCAAATACAATATTTTCTTTACTGCTTCCGACATCAATAACGATACAGCCTCTTTTTATTTTCTTTGCTATTTTTAATCCAATATCAATAATTGTATCAACTGGGGTAGCTAATATAACTAAATCAGCATCTTGCACGGCATCCAAAGATGTGACTGCTTGGTCAACAGCTCCCATTTTTTTAGAAAAGTAAGCATTCTTGTTGTGACGGCTTAAGCCCGTAATTTGGCCTACCAAACGCCTTTTCTTTAAGTCTAGCCCTAAGGATGCTCCGATTAGCCCTGTGCCAATAATTACAACTTTATCAAACACTCTCATTAAATTTTCTTCCTATGCAATTAGCAATATCTTTAAGCTGGACCATAAGTTCAAGGAATCTATCCGGAATAAGTGATTGCGCTCCATCGGAGACAGCCTCTTCGGGATGGTTGTGTACTTCAATAATCAAGCCATCTGCGCCTGCTGCAACAGCTGCTTTAGCTAAAGCAGGCACCAGACCCCATTTACCGGCTGCATGGGACGGATCAACGATTATCGGTAAATGCGAAAGTTGTTTTGTTACGGGGACTGCGCTTATATCTAAAGTATTACGAGTAGAATCTTCAAATGTACGGATTCCTCTCTCACAAAGAATTACTGAAAAATTACCAGCGCTTAAAATATATTCAGCAGACATTAACATATCCTTAATTGTAGAAGCCATGCCTCGTTTTAAAAGTACAGGTTTTTTAGTTGCGCCTACCTCTTTTAAAAGATTAAAATTTTGCATATTACGGCAGCCAATTTGCAGGACATCTACGTAATCAGCAACTAAACTTACATCCCTAGGATCCATTACTTCACTGACTGTAACCATCCCTAGTTCATTCCCTACCTCTCGTAGCATCTGTAGACCGGCCCTACCTAATCCTTGAAAACTATAAGGAGATGTCCTGGGCTTAAAAGCTCCGCCACGAAGCACAGTTGCACCGGCTTTCTTTACTTCTTTAGCAATCGTAAATAAACTATCAATATTTTCAATGGTACAGGGTCCGGCCATAGCGACTATTTCTATCCCCCCGATTTTTACGCCCCGGCCAAGCTCGATTATTGAATCCTCTTTTTTAAATTCTCTGGAGACTAATCTAAACGGCGAAAGTACTGGTATAACATTCTCTACTCCCGGAAAAACCTCTAAAGGAGTAACCCTTAATAGGTCCTCCGGACCGATAACGCCAATAATAGTCCTCTTTGATCCCTTAGAAACATGGGGCGTTAAACCTAATGCTTTAACTTTATCGATAATATGATCTACTTGTGCTTGTGTTGCCTCAGGTTTTAAGACAATAATCATTTGGCCTGTCTCCTTGCCACAAGGGCATACCCGCGCGATACCTTACAAGCACGGGGTGTTAAAATTTTTCTTAAAATTTGCATGGATCTTTGGTTTTCTTTTTGAGTGCCGATAGTCAGTCGAATAAAATTTCTCAATCCATATTGGTTCATATCCCGGACAATTACTCCGAATTTAAGCATCTCTCTAAAAACCTTTAAACCATCCATCCCCATATCTATCAGGATAAAATTAGCAACCGAAGGAACATAACCCAATCCCATTTGAGATAAATTTTGGTAAATAAAATCCTTGCCCTCCAGGGTTATCTTACGCGTTTTTTTAAGAAAATTTTTATCCCCTATCGCAGCTATTCCTGCTGCTTGGGCTAGGCTATTGACATTAAATGGTTGCCTGACTCGTTCCATGTAGGAAACTAATTCCGGTTGTGCAATCGCATAACCTAAACGTAAACCGGCCAAGCCATAAGCCTTAGAGAATGTTTGCAGAATAACGATTCTTTTTTTACGTTTTAAAAAATTTAAGCTATCCGGGTAATCATTAACATCTATGAAGGCATTGTAGGCTTCATCAAAAACCACCACAACATGCTTAGGAAGGGCATTTAAAAACCTCTCAACCTCATTTTTAGTAACATACGTTCCTGTAGGATTATTGGGATTAGCAATAAAAACCAATTTTGTTTTTTTATCTACCAATTTTAAAATGGCCCCTAAATCATACTTAAAATAACTAAGTGGGGCTTTTTTAACTCTACGCTCATTGATCCGGGCAATAATCTCATATTCTAAAAAAGTGGTGTCGGCGGTAACAATATTCTCATCTGATTCGACGAAGGTTTTGATTAACACATCAATGAGCTCATCGGAACCATTACCTAAAACAAAATTCTCTGGTACTAACCCGAAATATTCACTAAGCCGTTTTTTTAAATAAAAACCTTGGGCATCTGGATAACGGTTAACTTGTAACAGGCATTTTTTCATTGCCCTGACTGCTTTTGGCGAAGGGCCCAATGGGTTTTCATTAGAGGCAAGCTTAAAAACCTGGCTTAATCCCAGTTGCCTCTTAGTCTCTTCGATAGGCTTACCGGGAGTATAAGGTTTAACATTCACAATGCTTTTTCGTATTAACTCTTTCACTTCTTTTTTCTCCAAAAAATATAGGAATACTTATCCTTGTGGGTAAGAACCTAAAATTTTCAAGTAAGTGCATCGACGCTCTAATTCATTCAGTGCCTTCTTTATTTTTAGGTCATCTTTGTGGCCTGAAATATCCACAAAGAAATAATATTCCCAAGCCTTCTTTTTTGACGGACGTGATTCAATTTTAGTAAGATTAACCCCATATTTACGGAAAGGCAGAAGCATCTCATATAAAGCACCTACCCGGTCCTTAATCGAAAAAAGCAGCGATGTCTTATCATGTCCCGTAGGTTTTGCAGGATTTTTACCAACTACAAGAAATCGTGTAATATTATGTAAAGTATCCTGGATTCCATAAGATATTACTTTTAAACCATAAACCTTTGAGGCTAATAGCGAAGCAATAGACGCACTATTCTTCTCCTTTTTTGCTACCTGGGCCGCATAAGTTGTGCTAGATACATCAATCAAATGCGCATTAGGTAGATTTTTCTTGAGCCAAATACGGCATTGCCCAAAAACTTGCGGGTTTGAATAAACTTTTAGAATTTTGTGCTTCGGACAATTAGCTAATAAATTATGCGATACATCTAGATTTACTTGGGCACAAATTAATAGATCTGAATCTACCAACATATCCAAAGTATGAGTTACTGCACCCTCAATGGAATTTTCTACCGGAACTACCCCATAATCAGCAGCATCCCTTTCTACATCTAAAAATACTTCCGGAATACTACCACAAGCGATATATTCCATCTGTGAACCGAATCTTTTCAAAGCCGCCAAATTACTAAAAGAAGCTTCCGGCCCCATATAGGCAATTTTTAAAACTCTTTCCAGGGCAAGGCCTGCAGACATAATCTCCCGGTAAATCGCTTCAAGTGCCCCCTTTTTTAAAGGCCCACGATTTAAGCTGCCGACTTTTTTCAAAACATCCATCTCTCTTTCAGGAGTATAAATACTTTTACCAGTATCAATCTTAATTCTGCCAATTTTTTTAGTTGCCTCAACACGTAAATTCAATAAAGCAATTAATTTACGATCAAGCTGGTCAATCTCTTTACGCAATTTGCCTAGGCTCATTTTTAACCTCCAAATCTTCTTGAATAATCGGCTCGATATTCTCTTCTTGTTTTTGCTGAGCCAAAACCGTAAAATCTTCAATTTTAGGGAGATCCTGAAGAGACTTTAATCCAAAATGTTCAAGAAATTCCCGAGTAGTCCCAAATACATATGGCCTACCAGGGATCTTTTTTCTCCCACATATACGAATTAAATTCTTTTCCAATAAACTCTTCATTACACCGTCAATATTGACGTTTCTTAGAGACTCTATCTCTACCTTGGTTAAAGGCTGTTTATATGCAATAATGGCCAAGCTTTCCAGAGCCTGCTTTGATAGTTTATCATTATAACGGTTTTTAAAGAGTTTCTTCAGAAAGGGCGCAAAGATATTAGAGGTAATCATCTGAAAACCTCCCGCAACTTCTGTTACACGGATACCCCGGTTTTGCGCTATATACTCGGTTTTTAATTCTTCGATAATCTTATTTATGCTGTCATTATCCGGAATTTCCAAAACCTTTTTTATTTGTTCAAGAGTAATTGGTTTTTCGGATGCAAAAATTAAAGCTTCAACAGCAGATTTTAAATTATTCTCTTCCATATTTACTTCACCAGGCATTTTTGTTTATAGACCAAATTTAAGAGGTCTTCAGTAGTGTTAACTTGTGAATTAGCCGACAGAACTTTTTTAATCATTCCCAGGGCCTCCGATCTCTTGTATTGCAATTGCAGCAAGACATCCAGGGCCTCTTCAGATATGTTTTTTGATATAATCTTAGCTGGGGTATCTTGATCCTGGATAAGGCCGAATTTACCTACTTTATTTTGTAATTTAGCCACAATCTCCTTGGCTCTTTGTTCACCAATACCAGGCAGAGACTTTAAATAAACCAAATCCCCTTCATCTATAGCCTTAGCTATCAATGATATCGGTTGATTTAGTGCTTTTAAAGCTGCTTTCGGGCCAATACCGGATACAGTAATAAAAATTTCAAAAAAATCTTTTTCAACTTGATTTAGAAATCCAATTAAAATCGGAGTACTTTTTGATTGTTCTACCTGATAATAATGATAAGTTAGTAAGGATACTGGGCCATCCGGATTGATTGACTTATCGATTCCTTGCATGACACAGGCAGGTATAAAAACCTCATAACTTAACCCGCCTAAATCCAGAATTAAATAGTTAAGGCCTTTTTCTAAAACTTTTCCTGTAATTCTAGAAATCATATTTTTGAGCGGTTAATATAATTATGCGCTATAGCTAACGCCAAGGCGTCGGTGACATCCATATGAGATGGTAAAGTTTTTAATCCTAATGTATGGACAATCATCGCCTGTACCTGAGCCTTAGAAGCCAAGCCTTTTCCCACTATTGATTTCTTTATACGTGTTGCGCTATATTCAAAAAGAGGTATATTTTTGGAAGCTGCTGCCAAACAAATAACCCCTCTGGCTTGTCCCAAAATACAAGCAGTTGCCGGATGTTTATAATGTGAATATATTTTTTCAAGCACCAAACAATCTGCGTGCATATCGCTGATTAATTTAAGTACTCCGCGATAGATTTTATCTAGTCTTTTTTCAGCTGGCTCTTTTGCCGAGGTTTGAATTATACCCGCTTCAATTAAAGCTAGGGCTGCTCCCTTAACCTGAATAACACCATAGCCGCTGATAGCTAGGGCAGGGTCAATCCCTATAATAATCATTCCTCTGAAGCAACCTCATCCAAAATTTCATCTGGAATATCAAAATTAGCATAAACCTGTTGAACGTCATCGTGCTCTTCCAGCGATTCTATCAAAGCCAAAACCTGTTTTGCTTCATTCCCAGTAACTTTAATCGTAGAGGAAGGAATCATAGTTAATTCAGCATCTTCCCACTTAATCCCTTTTTCTTGCAGAGCAGCCTTTACTTTTTCCAGGTCTTGAATGGATGTAAAAATTTCATAAAAATTGTCATCGTGCTTCATATCTTCGGCGCCCGCATCCAAAACAATATTCATCAATTCATCTTCTTTAATCTTATCTTTAGTAACTGAAATATAACCTTTTTGAGTAAATATCCAGCTTACCGCACCTGCCCCCGCCATATTTCCCCCTCTTTTTGACATAAGATTACGCAACTCAGCGGTAGTTCGGTTTTTATTATCAGTAAGAGAATCAACCAAAATCGCCACGCCTCCAGGACCGTAAGCTTCATACATTACCGCCTCATAGACTACACCTGGAAGTTCTCCGGTTCCTCTCTTTATTGCCATCTTCACATTATCCGAAGGCATATTTGCCTCTTTAGCCTTTTGCATTATTGCCCGCAGACGAGGATTAGAATCGGGATTACCCCCTCCATCCCTAGCAACTACAACGAGTTCTTTGATAATTTTAGTAAAGGTTGCGCCTCTTTTTGCGTCGGCAATACCTTTTTTACCCTTATTTGTCTTCCATTTCGAATGACCTGACATAACTTCCTCCCATGTTAGAACATTGAATATTAAATCCTAAACAAATTTAAACAGTAGTTATAAGCTGTAAGTTTGTAGCTTATAACTTAAAGCTTAAAACTTATCCAGAGTTTAGAATTTCTAATTTAAAGCAGGCAGAATAAGCCGGGTTCTGTCTTGATGCGAATCTGCGCATCGATTAGTGACTATTCCTCTCAACAAGCGCGTTACCGCGCAAGCTTTAGCAGCATACCCTAAGACTGATATCGCGCCGGATACAGCGCTTGTCTCCTATTCTGCTTTGCTCCATGTAGAGATTGCCTCGTTTCACCGCCCCATTTACACGGGGACGCTCGTCTCTGTGGCTCTCCCGCCAAAAATATTAGCGGGTCCGCCACGTATTGTGGCGGATATCCGTCTTAACTTGCGTTAAGAGACGGGAGTTACCCGTTACATTATCCTCTGGAGCCCGGACTTTCCTCCCAACATTAAAACAATGGTGGGCAGCCACATTCTGCCTGCTTCTTTCTAATTGCTTCTGTCGCCAATTTATCCGCCAAGCTGTTTTCTTCTCGCCTGACATGATTAATTACTACTTTTTCAAAACCAGTTAAAAGATGCACTGCTTTGTTGTAAAAATTCCGTATTCCTTCATGCCTAACTTTATAAATCTTGTTTAGTTGTCTGGCCAAAAGCTGGCTATCCGTATTAATCTCCAAACTTTTGGCTTTTAAAACACGGGCCTCTTCAAGAGCATATATCAAAGCAGAGTATTCAGCAATATTATTGGTAGCATGACCGATATAATTGGATATCTTTTTAATTATACAGCCACTTTGATAAATTACAACTCCGGCTCCACTTTGCCCTGGGTTACCTTTGGAAGCCCCATCAATATAAATTTGTAAATGGGTCATTCTTCAATATAAAGAATACGGTTGCACATTTCACAGGTAATAATATGTTCATACATCTTAATTAAATTAATTACTTGTGGAGGCAATAGCATATGGCAACCAGCACAAGAATTGTCTGCAACTTTTACAATAGCCAATCCGTTACGACTATGCAGGATACGTTCATACTCTAACAGTATCTTTAGGTCAATGTCAGGAATAAGCTGTTTTCTTTGAGCCTCTAATTGGCTTAAATTACCCTCAATTTCTTTTAACCGTAACTCTACCCTCTTTTTTTCTCCAGAAAAAATCTTTTCTTCTTCTTTTAATTTTAAATCTTCATCAGCGATTTGTGCTTTAATTTTATCTGATTCTTCAAAAGAGATAAGAATCTTTTCCTCGATTACTGATCCGTCAGCCTTGGTATCTGCAATTTGCTGTTGCATAGTTTGAAATTCTTTATTTGTCTTTAAAGAATAGAGCTGGCCCTGTAGCTTCTTTACTGTTTCAGCGTTAGCTGCAAGTTCAAGTTCCTTTTCCTTACGCTGTTTTTGCAACTCCAAAGATTTTTTTTCAAGCTCAGCCAAACCTTGTTTTTTGCTTTCAAAGGAGGTTTCTAATGTCTTGACCTCTTGAGGCTTAGCTAGCTTTTCATTGTTTAGAGCATAGATCTGGCCGTCTAACTTCTGAAGTTTTACTAAACCAATTATCTGCGACTTCAAATCAGCTATAGTCAATTTATCTCCTCAGAAAATATTAATGGACGAATAAGACTCGCAACCTCTGACTTCCACAATGTGAATGTGGCGGGCGCCACTAATACTTTGGCGCCCGTCCGCCAACGCTTTAGTGGCGGACGCTCTAACTTCGCTCATTTTAAATGGGCGATAGAGGATTCGAACCTCTGACTTCCACAATGTGAATGTGGCGCTCTAACCAACTGAGCCAATCGCCCCATAATATATAATACTGGGCCCACAGGGACTCCAACCCCGGACCAGTCGCTCCTCGCCCAGCTCGTCGCTTCCCATAGGGGCTCTGCCCCTATGGCGCTTCGCTGTCACCCCGAATACGTGGGGAAAATTTTTCCCCACACCCCTTTTTGGTCCGAGGTTTAAAACTGTGTGCCGAAAGCTATCAACTGGGCCCACAGGGACTCGAACCCCGGACCAATTGATTATGAGTCAACTGCTCTAACCGACTGAGCTATGGGCCCTAATTTGTTAATAGTGAATATTTTTTTAGTTTAACACATTATTTATAGCGGGGCAAGTTAAAATTTATCCAAATTAACTCGGTAGAATAGCTCTTTTTTTGCGATTAATAACCTTTAAGAAAGTACTCACAATACGAGGGTCAAACTGAGTTCCGGAGGCCTTTTTAATAAGATCTATCGCAACAGTCTTGGAAAATGCCTTATGATATGGCCGGTCGCTAATCAAAGCCTGGTATACATCAGCAATAGCAATAACCCTAGCTCCCAGAGGAATATCCTCTCCTTTTATCCCGCTAGGATATCCTTTTCCGTCCCAGCGCTCATGGTGATAGAAAATAAAAGGAATCAGGGCATGTAAAAATTGAATAGGCCTAATAATATCAGCCCCAATCTGAGGATGTTTTTTAATTTCTTCAAATTCCTTCTTGGTAAGCTTGCCCTTCTTAAGCAAGATATTCTCACTTATACCTATCTTGCCTAAATCATGCAACATCGCCGCCTGCTTTATTAACTCTACCTCTTCTTTTGCTAAATTTAATTCTTTTGCAATTTCTATTGCAAAATGTACCGTATTCTCAACATGTTCACCGGTATAATGATCTTTTAATTCCAGAGTTTTAGCAAAGGCAAAAATTGATTCAGTCAACCCCTGTTTTGATTGTTTATTAAGTTTATTAATTGTATTCTTTAAAGTTTTTACGCCTATGGCTTTAGATGATTTTTCCGTTTTTTTCTTCAGATTGCTTTTGATATCTAGAATACAATAGGCGCGATTACCTCCGCTTTCCTTGACTTTATTAAGCACTTTGTTGGCTAAATTCACCAAATCCTTTCCTTTATTAGCTCTATCATCAGGAAAAGAAACTACGGAAAAACTTAACTTTAACTTAACGCTGTGTTTCTTATTCCCAAAGTTAATGAAGTTTAAAGAATCGAGCAATCTCTGGGCCATATTAAAAGCCACACTACGATTTAACCTGGGAGATATAATAATAAATTCTTCTCCACTGTAACGCACAAGGATATCGTAACGCCTTACCATTCTTTTTAGCTGTATTGCCAACTGTTTTAAAACCAAGTCGCCAAAGGCTACGCCATAAACATCATTTATAGATTTAAAATAATCCACATCAAGCATTATTAGAGCCAAATTTTGAGCATATCTTCTAGCCTGGTGGAATTCGGCTTCAATAACATCCTGAAGATAACGATAATTATATAATCCAGTATGCGCGTCGATAAGCGAAACGCTCTTTAACTTTTGATTGGTTTTAATCAATTCACGGTTAAGAATATTTTTTTCTAATTCCGATTTTTTATACCTGGCTGTCTCCTGCAGAAGTTCTTGAGTACGTTCTCCCACTAAATGCTCTAAATTATTACGGTAACGCTGTAATTCTTCGGTTATCTTGTTTTTTTCGGTTATATCAACATGTACTCTGGCAAATAACCATTGGCCATCACTGTTTTGAAAAGGTATGGTAGTAACCTGATTGAAACGGTTATTTTCTTTAGGCATTACCTCTTCGCTAACGATAGCTTTCTTTATCTCTAATGTTTTGTCAATCGGACACTCAGGGCAGGGAACCAAACGATCTTTAAAATAATTAAAACATTTTTTCCCCTTCCAATCTCCATAAAGATGCGCCCATTCCGGGTCTACATAATGAATAAAATAATCCTTATCAATAATATCCAGGCCGGTTTTAGTTGCTCCTAAAATAAATTCGATCTGTTTATTTAAAGTACTTGCATTTGACTCAGCGGTTTTCCTTGATTCAATCTCTAACTCCAGTAACTTTGTGCGTTGTTCTACTAAAACCTCCAGTTTTTCACGGTAAACTTTTAATTCTTCTTCGGTAACTCTATGTTTACTTATTTCTTTGCGTAAGTCTTCATTAAGGCTAGATAATTCAGCTGTTCTTACCTTAACTCTAAGTGCTAGTTCCGAACGGATATTTTGTAATCTTTCTTCTTCTTTTTTACGCTGCGTAATATCCCTGGATATACCAGTTGTGCCGACTACAGCGCCATGTTCGTCGAAAACCGGGGTTTTAATAGTTTCAACCCAACTAACTATGCCTTCGTTGTTAATTATTCTCTCCTGCACACATTTTCGCTTCCCGCTCTTCATTACTTCCTGGTCGTCGGCGCGATAACTTTCCGCCAGATCTTTTGGCCAAATATCTAAGTCATTCTTACCCACCAGCTTTTCAGGTTTAAAACCACAAGTCTGGCCAAAACGCTCATTAACCATGATAAAGTTGCTTTGGCTATCTTTAAGCCAGGCAATATCCGGAATATTATCCAAAATAGCCTTTTCTTGCAGCTCTCTATTAAGCAATTCCGCAGAAGTAATCTCTACTTTATCCTGTTTTTGATTTTCCATATTTATTGAATAAAAGGCAGCCCCCCCTTTAAGAGAAGCTACCCTAAGACTTATTTTTTAAACAAGTCATTATAAATACCTTTATTGATGCTGGCTTTAATATTCTCTTTGGTGTGCCAGAGTCATATCCATAAATGTGCGCAAACGTCGCGAACGTGATGGATGCCTCAACTTCTTTAAGGCTTTGGCTTCGATCTGCCGGACTCTTTCTCTTGTAACCTTAAATACATTGCCTACTTCTTCTAAGGTGCGTGCTGATCCATCTTGAATACCAAAACGTAAGACTAAAATTTTCTTCTCTCTCTCCGTTAAAGTACCTAAAGCAGAATTCATTTCATCTTTTAACATTGAACGCACGGTTTCATTTGCCGGTGATACTGCTTTTTTATCCTGAATAAAATCCCCAAAGTGCGTGTCGCCTTCATCCCCTATAGGCATTTGTAAAGAGATAGGTTCCTGAGCAATCTTGAGAATGGATTTTATTTTACCCTGTGGAAAACGCATCTTGTGAGCGATCTCCTCAGGAGTAGGTTCACGGCCATTTTTTTGGACAAAAACCCTAGAAAATCGAATTATTTTGTTAATTGTCTCGGTCATATGCACAGGGATTCTGATAGTGCGGGCTTGATCTGCAATCGAACGGGTTATCGCCTGGCGGATCCACCAAGTAGCGTAAGTTGAAAATTTATATCCGCGCTTATATTCAAATTTTTCCACAGCTCGCATTAATCCGATATTACCTTCTTGAATTAGGTCAAGAAAAGAAAGCCCTCGATTAGTATATTTTTTAGCAATACTTACAACCAGCCGAAGGTTCGCCTCCACCAATTTCTTTTTAGTACGGCTAAACTTTAGATGAGCGGATTTTACCAATTTCATCTGCTCCTTAATTTTACCGTAAGGCTGAGAAATTTCTTTCAGTATCTGAGAACGGCGGTTACTAGTTCTTTTACCTGAACGTTTTATATAATCAAGTTCCCGAAGTAACAGGCTTAATTTACGCACCGCCGCCTCGATCACGGAAGTGGTAAAATTAAGTTGTAATATCAAATTAACAGCAACATCATCACTTCGAGTTTGCTTAACCTTACTTAGGAGGCGCTTAAATCTACCCACAACACTGCTCTTCTTTATTCGAATATCCTCTTTAACTACTTCTTCCATATTGATTTTTTCTTCCAAAATGTCATTGGCAACAACTAAAACTTCATTTCTGACAAATTTAGCAGCAAGGCTGGCACGCTTAAATTTATCTTCAGCATCCTCTATTTTTTTTGCCAACTCAATTTCATTTTCACGGCTTAAGAGCGAAATAGACCCCATTTGCTTCAAATACATCTTTACCGGGTCATCAAGCGGCATAAACCGCTCTTCGCTTTTTAGTTGTTCAGTAAGCAGTTCTTCTCGCTGGGCAGCTAAATTTTGTTTATCCTGAGTAGCCCTGTTTGCCGATAAACCGGCATCACTTTCAGCTTCTACGATTTGAATGTCTTCGTTACCAAGTAATTCGAAAAGGTGATCAATTGCTACGGTGCTTGAAAGATCCTCTGGCAAAAGATCGTTTACTTCATCATAAGTGAGAAAACCTTTCTGTTTGCCCAGAGCAATCAATTTCTCCATATCCTTAGTGGGCTGCTCTTTTTTCTTCATTCGCTAATCACCTTTCTTTATAAGATTATGAAATTCCTGAATAAGGCTATTTAATCTTTGTTCATCACCCATATTTTGGGCATTTTTTATCTGTGTATGTAGGTATTCACGCCTAGTCTTTACTCTCTGCACTTTAATTCGCGCAATACAATCATTGAGAGCTTTTTCCCTTTCTTCCTCTAATATAGTGGGCATAAACATGGTTTCGCAGAGTAACTGATTTGCATCATCTTCACTGAAATAATTCATCAAGAGGCTTGGCTCAATATTTTTACCTCGCAGGATCAAATCATGAATAACTTGTACAATTTTGGCGGTGCGCGCATCTTGAAAATCCGAAGGGGATAGCTCCTCCATGATTTTTCCAATCAATTCTTTTTCTTCAAGCATAAATTTGATTAAAAGCTTCTCAGCGGGATTAATTTCAGTATATTTTTTTTCTAAAGGCAAAACTATTCTTCCAGGACTTGTAGCGTTAAGTTTCAATTTATTCAATTCATCAAGAATATAGTGTTCATCTATTTTAATCTCCTCAGATAATTTTTTTATATACTCGCCTCTTAAAATGGCATTATCGAATTTATTAATGGTTAAAAGCATTTGGGAGGCGATCTCACTTTTTCCTTGGGCCTCCTTTATATCATAACGACTCCTTAAGACATCCAGTTTATAATCAAAGAAACTAGCCGCATTATCAATTTTAACTCTTAAGCTCTTTACTCCTTCTTGGCGCACTACCACATCGGGATCTTTGTCTTTTGGCAATGGGGCAATTTTCACATTCATTCCTTCATCAATAAGGATATCCAGGCTTCTTAAAGTAGCAATCTGGCCTGCCGTATCGCCATCGTAGACCATTATTACATTATGGGTATAACGCTTAAGTAATTTAATCTGCTCCAAGGTAAGGGCAGTTCCTTGAGAGGCTACTATATTTTTTATTCCTTACTGATACGGTATCATAAAATCCAAGTACCCTTCTACGATTATTACGCAATCAGTATCCCTTATGAAATCCTTGGATAAATTCAAACCGAAAAGATTCCTGCCTTTGGTATAAATCGGAGTCTCAGGTGAATTAATGTATTTAGGCAAGCAATTGTCCATTACTCTAGCACCAAAACCAATTACCCTGCTGTGAATATCAAAAATAGGAAAAATGATACGGTTGCGAAAACGATCGTAGTAGCCGCCTGCTTCCTTGGCTAAAACTAACCCTGCATTCTCCATAAGCGAAAGAGAAATGTTCTTTAATCTCAGAAAATTAATTAAATTATCCCAACCATTGCCTGCAAGTCCAAGATGAAACTCTTTTACTGTAGAAAGTTTTACTCCCCTGTTTTTCAAATAATCACAGGCGGACAAACCACTGGTAGTAAATAAATTATTTTCATAAAAATTTGCTGCTAATTCATTAACTTTGTATAACTGGTTATTTAAACTGGCTGCTTTTAAAGCCTCGGGTTTATGCTCCTGCGGTAAATTAACCCCTGCTTTTTTTGCTAATACTTCAACCGCTTCGGGAAACTCCATTCTTTCATGCCGCATAAGAAACTTAAAAGCATTACCTGACTCCCCACAACCAAAACAATGATAGATCTGACGCTGCGGCGAGACCATAAAAGAGGCTGTCTTTTCATGATGAAAAGGGCAATTAGCCTTAAAATTACTGCCTGCTTTTTTAAGCTGAAGATAGCTAGAAATAAGCTCAACTATATCCGTACGGCCGAGAATATCTTCTAATAAATTCTCTGGTATAAGTCCAGACATTTTTATTTCCTTTTGATTCTGGTAAAACCGGAACAAGCAACTACTTGAAAAGTTTGTTTTGCGGATTTTTCAATATTATCCAGAAGGAGATTTAATCCTAGGTTATCACTTGAGATATGCCCTGCAATAACAACATTTAGGTTAGCTTCTTTTACTTTTTTAAAATGCTCTTCACTCAAATGCATGGAAACTAAGGTTCTCACACCAGCCTTATATAATCTTCCAAAAACATCTTTTGAACCCTCTGTACCCCCTGTCATTTCAAGTAAAATCTTTCCTGCGGCGCGTTTTGGATTACCAAGAATTATTCGTGGCCCGGTATTAAATTTTTTAGCAATTTGATACTCTGGAATTGTATCTAATATTTTTACAATATCTTCAACTAATCGAGGTTTTTTTTGCTTAAAAATATTTTCTAAATACCTATACACATGATTGTCCGCAGGAGTATGGGCGTTCATAAAAGGCATGTTCAATAATCTGGCTGCATCTACAGGCCGGGTATGATTTTGAGGTAAAACTCTGCGCTCTACCTCAAGCATTCTATCTTGGACCAATCTAAAAGCGCTCTTATAAGCAACTCCAGATTGGCATAATAAATCCACCTGCAGCTTCATCACTTCATGCAATCCCGCATATGATTTTCCTTCAGGATGATGCGCAACTACCAAATCCAGCCCCTCTCTCTGGCGAATACGGTCAGCCAGCAGAAGTTCAGCAACCTCAATATCAACACCAACCATTATTTTTTTTACTTCTAAATCAAAGCTACCAAAAAGAATTGATGAATCTTCAAAATTTTTTATTTTCGATTTATCTTTACGCGGATCGGCTCTTCGGCCGAAATCCACTACCTGATTATAAAAATTAATTAGCTTCATTTACGGTTAAATCTTTCTGTAACTTCAGTAACTGTAGAATTAAATTTTTCTTTCGAAGAGAATTTAGAAACAATACCTTGCCACAACCACCCATATGTTTGAGGTGCAACCATATAAACTTTGCTACCTAAATAAGAGTGTTTTACCGAATTATTAAGGTATTTTACGCTTGAAATAATCAGGATATAAACTAGTAGCCCTACTGTAAAAAATGCCCGCACAAAACCTAAAATAAGCCCGCCAAATTGGCTAATTCTAGGTGAGGCCTCTAATTTTATAAAGTGATAGAACGTGTTACGTAAAATTACAAACACAAGGTATCCACCTAAGGCTAAAATAATAAAAATTAAAAAATCCAAAAATTCTAAAGGCATCTCCTTAGGAAGAAACCAACGCCTAGCAATATCTGAAAGGCTAGTATAGTAATGCAATGAGATATAGGTTGTAAATATAATCCCTAAAAACTTAAACAATTCAATGGGTAGACCCATTTGAAAAGAAATGTAACATATTCTAAGTGCTAGGATTATGATTATAATATCAACGATGTTAAATTGCTTGATTATATCAATCATTGTAAACTCCTTTTTGAATATAATTTATGTGAAAGTATAACATTATACAGACGGCTTGTCAAGGAAAGGGCTTTCTTTATTCTTTAAACCACGATATGGTACGCTTAATACCCTCCTGAAGAGGGACAACCGGTTTCCAGCCAAGATATTCTTTGGCTTTTGAGATATTCGGTTGACGTTGCTGAGGATCATCTTGAGGTAATTTTTTAAATATTATTTTGCTTTTTGAAGCCGTTAATTTCAAAACCAATTTTGCCAATTGCATAATGGTAAA
Organism: Candidatus Omnitrophota bacterium; assembly: GCA_028712255.1. NCBI lineage: Bacteria > Pseudomonadati > Candidatus Omnitrophota > Candidatus Omnitrophota bacterium. Next base: position 74,379 of record JAQTQJ010000006.1, on the reverse strand, counting down.
TTCGTTCGGATTACCAAGATTTATCGGTTGATTTTCTTTGGAAAGCATTAGGCGTAATAATCCTTCTACCATATCATCAATATAACAGAAACTTCTGGTTTGCTGGCCCTTGCCATAAACAGTTAAAGATCTATTTTTTAATGCTTGATCAATAAAATTCGGAACAACCCTTCCATCATTACGCCGCATCTTAGGCCCATAAGTATTAAAAATACGCGCAATCTTCGTGTTTATTCTATGCGTACGATGATACGCCATGGTAAGAGCCTCAGCAAAACGCTTAGATTCATCGTAACAACCCCGCACTCCAACAGGGTTGACATGTCCCCAATAATTTTCTTTTTGTGGGTGCTCTAGTGGATCTCCATAGATTTCAGAGGTAGAAAAAAGCATAAAAACAGCTTTTTTTTGTTTGGCTAAACCCAAGGCATTATGCGTACCTAAAGAACCTACCTTTAAAGTTTGTATAGGAAAAACTAAATAATCTTTCGGTGAGGCCAGTGATGCGCAATGCAAAACATAATCTATTCTACCGGGAATATCGATATAATTGGTAACATTACATACATGTAAGCGGAAATTCTTATCTTTTAAAAGAGGCTTTATATTGTCCATGCAACCAGTAATAAAATTATCCAGGCATATTACCAAATAATCATTCTGCAGTAGCTTTTGGCTTAGATGCGATCCAATAAATCCTGCTGCCCCGGTAATTAATGCTACTTTCTTACGCATTCCTTCTCCAATATTCTGTGGTAATTTTTAATCCCGTAATAAAATCAACAGATGATTTAAAATTTAATAATTTAATTGCCCGAGTCGTATCTGCTAAGGTTTTAAATACATCACCTGAACGTACAGAAAAAAATAGGGGTTTAATATTTTTACCTAAAAACTTATTTAAAATTTTCACTAGTTCCAATATGCTAATGTTATTTCCAGTAGCAATATTAAATACTCCGAATTTAACCTTTATTGCCTTAACAGCTGCCAAATTTGCCAAAACTACATTCTGCACAAATGTAAAATCGCGAGATTGCCTGCCATTGCCAAAAATCGGCGGTTGTTTATTATTTAACAGGCAATTAATAAACTTCGGGATAACTACGGCATAATCATCATCAATGGCCTGTCGAGGTCCAAAAACGTTAAAGTAACGCAAAATTATCGTCGGTAAACCAAAATAGAGGCTGAATATCCTGCAATAATATTCACCGGTAAGCTTGCTTAAAGCATAAGGAGAAATCGGAACAGGAACAAAGCTCTCCTCTTCTGGAAATTTTTTTACATCTCCATAAACTGAACTTGATGAAGCAAAGATAAAACGTTTAACCTTATTTTTAGCAGAAGACTCCAGCATATTCAGAGTACCATCAATATTTACCCGATTGTAATCATGCGGGTAAGCCATTGACTTTGGAACACTTCTTAAAGCGGCTTGATGTAAAACAAAATCGATATTTTTGGTTGCTTTAATACAGGCAGGCTTAGAACAAATATCCCCTCTAATTAAGTCTATCTTATTCTTAACCCCATTAAGATTAACGATACTGCCGCTAGAGAAATTATCTAAAACACGTACGTAATGTCCATTACTGACTAGTGTTTCAACGATATGTGAACCGATAAAACCCGCCCCTCCAGTAACTAAAAATCTACTCATAGTCGTTGCACCTTTTCCGCGTATTTACCTTTAAAGACATTCCTGGAATCAAAAATTAATTTTGCATTTTTTAATATCATGGAGTAATTGATACAGCTGTGGTCTGTAGCAATAAGTACACAATCAAATTCATTTATTTTTTTATTACTTAGCTTGATTGATTTCAAATCAATGTTTTTTACTTTTAAAAAAGGTATTAGCGGATCAAAATAGCAAACTTTTGCTCCCTGTTTCTTCAAACAACTGATTACATCGATACTCGGAGATTTACGCAGGTCTTTGACGTCTTTCTTATAAGTAGCACCAATAACTAATATTTTTGCACCTTTAAATTTAATTTTATTTTTTTTGAGTAACTCCTTAATTCGCTTTACAACATACTCTGGCATATAATTTATCATATCTGAGGCTAGTTTTATAAAACGGGAAGAGAAGCCGAAACTCTTGGCTTTCCAATGCAGGTATAACGGATCCTTAGGGATACAATGGCCGCCTACCCCTGGCCCTGGATAAAAAGGCATAAAACCAAATGGCTTGGTACTGGCCGCATTAATAACCTCCCAAATGTCAATCCCCATCTTATGCGCCATCATAGATAATTCATCTATTAACCCGATGTTAATCAAACGAAATGTATTTTCAAGAAGCTTAACTGTCTCCGCGGCCCGAGGGCTGCTTACAGGAACTACCTTTTTAAGAATAATACGGTAAACGGCCATCGCCAATTCCGTAGCTTCCGAAGTAAGCCCACCTATGACTTTGGGAATCTTCTGGACAGGAAATCTTTTATTACCCGGATCGATTCTTTCAGGCGAAAAACAAAGGTAAAAATCTTTTCCATGTTTAAGGCCCACTTTCTCAAAAATAGGCAGAATCTCCTCTTCTGTGGTCCCAGGATAAGTGGTACTTTCTAAAATTACTAGTGCCTCCTTTTTTATATGAAACGCAGCCTCTTCTACCGCATTTTTTATAAAAGAAATGTCCGGCAGGTATTTACCTTTAAGCGGGGTAGGAACACAAATTAAAACCGCATCAGCTTGATTAATACTAGAAAAATCCGCGCTAGCCTTAAAATATCCATGGGCCTTTACGTCTTTTAATTCTTTACTGCTGATATCGCTGATATAGGACTGGCCTTTGGCGATAGATTTGAGGCGATCACGATCGATTTCAATACCGATTACATTGGTATGCTTCTTAGCAAACTCCAGCGCTAAAGGAAATCCCACATAGCCTAAACCTATAACAGCTATTTTTATCTGTTTATTTTTGATTCTTTTATCTAAATTAGCTAAAACTTTATTCACTTCCCCTGCCTACTCCTATATAAGTAAAACCCAGTTTAATGAGCATCTTCGGATCATAGATATTCCTGCCATCAACCACAAAAGCCCGCTTCAAAGTCTTTTTTAGTTTTATAAAATCCAGCTCTTTAAACTCATTCCATTCTGTAGCAACAATAAGGCAATCGGCGTTTCTTGCCGCTTGATATGGATCATTACAGAAAACTACACTTTTGAGAAATATACTTGCTCTATCCATTGCTTTTGGATCATAGACTTTTACCTTTGCCCCTTCCTCTATTAAAGTATTTATTAAGTCAATACTTGGTGAATTCCTCAAATCATCGGTATTGGGTTTAAAAGCCAAACCCAGCACTGCAACCGTCTTATCTTTTATTATCCATAAAGCTTCTTTGATTTTCTGAAAAACAAATTTCTTTTGTTCTTCGTTGGTATCCCTTACTGCTTTAAGGATCGAAAAATCATATCCTAACTTCTGGGCAATAGTTATAAAGGCATCCAAATCCTTGGGAAAACAAGAACCACCATAGCCTATGCCCGCATGTAGAAAATGACGGCCAATACGGTTATCTAAGCCCATCCCTTCTGCCACCTCTTTTACGTCAGCTCCAACCTTATCGCAGATTTGACTAAGCGCATTAATAAATGAAATTTTAGTTGCCAAAAAAGCATTGGAGGCATGCTTAATCAATTCCGCTGATTTTATGTTAGTAACTAAAATAGGCCGATTCAAAGGCTGGTATAAATTGGTCATTATCCGCTTAGCCCTTAAACTCTCTAATCCAATCACGATCCTATCAGGGCGAGTAAAATCATTTATTGCCGAACCTTCGCGTAAAAATTCCGGATTAGACACAACATCGAATTTATACCTATTCTTTAAATAGGTTGAAATCGTTTTTTTAACCCAAGCGCAGGTTTCAACCGGTACGGTAGATTTTTCAACAACAAGACGATAACCATCCATATTCTGTGCAATAGTCCGGGCAACATTCTCAATACCAGTTAAATCCGCTTCCCCATTACCTAAGGAAGGCGTACCTACAGCAATAAAGATTACTTCGCTGCCCCTTACTGCCTCTTTGATACTTGAAGTAAATTTCAGCCTCTTCTTCTTAAGATTATCGGTAATTAACTCTTCCAAGCCGGGTTCGTAAATAGGGGTTATTCCTCGCTTGAGGAAACCAATCTTCTTTGTGTCATTATCCGCGCAAATAACCTGGTTTCCCAACTCAGCAAAACAAGCCCCGCTAACTAACCCTACATAGCCTGAACCGATAATTGAAATATTCATTCTATTGAGCTCCGGATTTCTTTTCGCTTACAGACTGGTCAAACCCAAATTCGTTTTCAGGAAAAGCTTTGAGCCTAAAGGTAAAAAATATACTAGTCCCGCTGATATCCTTTTTGTTGAGGGTAATATCCAACTCCCAACAATGCAGGTCACGGGTTAAAGTATATTCCTGTTCCTGCGAACCACTATCGAGAATAACTGCACCAGTAGAATCTTTTACTTTCTTAAAATTATACCGCTCATAAATGCCAAATTTCCATTTTGGGCTAAGCCGCCAAGTGAAACCTGCAGTAACTTCGTTTTTCCCCTTCCTCTCATAGCGCTGCCCAAAAATCATTGTACGATCTTTATCAAGGTCGATACCTATATCATAATTAACCAGAGAAAAACTGTTATAGTTAACAGAATCATGATCAGAATGCTCGTAAGTAGCATCCCCTTCAAAACGCATCCAAGAATAAGGAAGTATTTTTAATTTAAAAAGAATATCAGAAAGCTGGCTGGAAAGTTTGTTGGTGGGATTATTCAAAAATGCGTTATCCCCGGATTTCGGATCCAGCACATATTCTGTCGTAACTAATAAATCTACAAAATCAATACTCTGGCCGCCACGTTTGGTCTGCAGTTTATTTGATAGGCCCAGGGAAGCAGTATTACCACGGTTTATGAAATCAACGGTATCAATCTGTTTTATGTTGCTTGCAGGAATAGTAGGCACATGAGTATACAGATACCCAATTGTGGGAGTGATTACATGCCTTAAGCCATTAATATCTAAACCTAAAAAATCCGTTTTAACATTAAATACACGATAAAATTTAGTGCTCATATCTGCGCCACTATAAAAAATCGTACGCACAATACCATCCTGTCCGTTTGCTCCCTTGTCATAAAAGGTCTGGCGGCTGGAAACAAAAGGCCTAAATTGCACAAAAGAAACCTTCATTGGACGGGATAACGTATTCTTGGTGTCTAAACGCGCCACCGTAACAGCATCATTGGTTACAGGAGACATGGTTGAACCTTTTTTATTATAATTACCCATCTGGCTTATATTTTCAAAATAAAATGGTGTCTGGCCCAGTTGCAAGCTTGGCAGGTTATAATTTATCTCCGGGGTTTTTTCAATTTGATCAAACCAGTGGTTTGTGCGTTCCTGCAAAATTACATCGAGGCTTGAATAATTAAAAGCGTGATGAAACAATGCATAACTTAGAGGTTGAGAATCTTTCTCATATTCACGGAAAAAATAATCCTTTAGGAAATTACGGTTAGACGGTTTCACATCATCCTTCCATCTTTTGTCTGTAATTTTAAGAAATTCAGCAATAAAATTAGTGCGCTGGTCTATATCCCATTTATGGCGCCAACGCATAAAATAACGTTGATATTCCGTAGATGCATTCCCTGCTTGGTTACTAGGTTTTTCATTCGTATAGTAAAACTTAAATTCGCCCTTTCCTACACCCGGAGTCCTGTAATTTGAGTAAAAACCTTCTGCCCACCCCAATTTATTACGATAATCAAGCAGAAGCCTGCCATCGATATTATCCGTAATATTATAACGCCAGGCACTCAATACATATGGACCCCAATCCTTTCTTTTACCTGGCTCAACCTGAACATGCATAAATGGTTCCTTCATTGAATAGTTAAAACATGGAAGATAGGCAACGGGGACGGTACCAAGATAAAGAGTAACCTGCTTTGCTTGCGTTTTATCTCCAGGAAACATGTTTAACTTCTTTATCGCAAGACGATAATGAACCTGATCCATGCTACAGGTAGTAAAATACCCTCTTTTGGCTATAAATTCACTATCGCTTACCTTCTCTACAATTTTGGCTTTTCCAAAATAGGGATTAGCTCGGAAATCAGCATTAAGAATTACACCTGTCTTATTTGCAAAATTATAAATTATTTTTTCTCCAGTAACTACTCCTTTTGAATCTTGGAGACGGGCATTACCTTCAGCTAAACCCTCTTTTGTCTGCATATTGACTTTTAACTTATTACAAGTTAATTTTGACCCCTTATAAGTAACTTCAATATTCCCGGTAGCAGTAACTTCTCTGTTGTCAGCAGAATACTCAACATTATCACCATTAATAATTATCGGGGATTCTTTATTCTCTTCGGCAGTTACCAAACCGCACGACAATAATAAAAATGCCAGAACACAACCCAATAAATTGACTAGTTTAAAATTATTTAACATTATTTCCCTGGGGGATTTTTTTATAATCTTCCAAAAACCTGTTGATACCGATATCCGTTAAAGGATGTTTAATCAACTGTTCGATTACTAGAAAAGGAATCGTAGAGATATCCGCTCCGACCAAAGCGGCATTAACCACATGCATCGGGTTACGCACAGAAGCGACAATTATCTGAGTCTTAAAATTATAATTTACATATATTTTCTTTATATCCGCAATCAAATCCATTCCTTCTTTGGCGATATCATCAAGCCTGCCGATAAAAGGAGATACATAAGTTGCTCCTGCCTTTGCCACTAATAAAGCTTGGGCAGCAGAAAAACAAAGAGTAACATTCGTTTTAACTCCTTCAGCCGATAAAATTTTCACCGCTTTCAATCCTTCCTTGGTAAGCGGGATTTTAATCACAATATTTTTAGCAATTTTAATCAATTGCCGCGCTTCTTCCATCATTCCTTGAGCATCTAGGCTAATCACTTCAGCGCTTACCGGCCCAGAAACCATTCCACAGATTTCTTTTAATACCTCTTGAAAATTACGCCCTTCTTTTGCCATAAGTGTAGGATTAGTCGTTACCCCATCAATAAGGCCTAAGCTTGTGGCCTCTTTAATCTCTTTAATGCTTGCTGTATCGATAAAAATTTTCATTTTACCAGCCTCTCCTTAACCATATATCCCGCCCCAATTATTCCGGCATTAATACCTAATTTAGCTTTTAATATTTTTACTCTTTTTGCCTGAACGCTCATTGCGCGCGAAAAAATAGTTTTTTTAACGCTTTCAAACAAAACTTTCCCGGCACAAGCTACTCCGCCACCAATCACAATCACATCAAGATTAAGTAAATTCACGACCCCGGCTAAAGCCAAACCTAATTTTTCTCCAATTGCATACCAAAATTTTATCGCCTTAAGATTATTATCTTTTGCCATTTGGCTAACATCTTCAAGAGAGGTTCCTGAACCAAATATCTTATGTGCTTCTTTCGTAATTGAAGTATTTCCAATGTAGGCCTCAAGGCAAGCCTTTGCTCCGCAGCCACAAAGAGGGCCAGTTTCATTGATAGGAAGATGGCCAAGTTCTCCAGCAGCGTTATCCTGTCCCCGGTATAGATCTCCATTAATAATCAATCCTGCTCCAACTCCTGTCCCTAAAGTTAAACATATGGCATTCATATATCCAGCTGCTGACCCTGCTTTATATTCAGCCAAAGCCATAAGCTTAGCATCGTTATCAACGACAACTTGCAGTTTGGTTTTTTGTTCCAAAATCTCCTTAAGCTCTACATTCTTCCATCCAGTAATGTTGGGCAAAAAATGTACTAAGCCTTTAAAAGTATCTACCGGCCCAGGTAATCCTATCCCTATCCCCAAAATAGCAGATTTGGATAATCCCTGGTTAAAAATAAAACTGTCAATCGAATCACTAATCCCATAAATAATCTTTTGCTTATTATCAAAACTCTTTGTGCTAAAAGAGTTTTTGGCCTTAATTTTTAAACTACTATCAAGCAAGGCACACTTTAAATTTGTACCGCCTAGATCTATTCCAATAATAAATTTTTTAACCATGGGTGGTATTCTATATTAAAAAACACCTCATTTCAAGGGATAACTTCATTTTTAGGCAGGAGAAAAACAAACTTTATTTTTGCCAGTCTCTTTTGCTAAATACAATGCCTGATCCGCCATATCAATTAGATCTTGCATATTTAAAGCATTGTCCGGAAAGGTAGAAACACCTATGCTTACAGTAACCTTTAGCTCCTCGTCATAAATTTTTATCAAAGCCCCTGCGATTGCCTGACGTATACGTTCAGCGGCAAAATTAGCCTGATCCCTATCTGTTTCAGTTAAAACAATAGAAATCTCTTCTCCTCCATAGCGGCCGATAAAATCAATCTGCCTGACTGCGTCGTTTATAATCTTAGAAACTTTACGCAATATGGCGTCTCCTACCAAATGCCCATATCGGTCGTTAAACTGCTTAAAATTATCTATATCTATCATAAGAAAAGTTAAATGCAGTTTATTTCTCTTTGAACGCCTTAGTTCTTCGCTAAAACGCTCCAGGAAATACCTTCGGCAATAAACGCCTGTAAGTGAATCAGTAATAATCATGCTTTGAACTTTTTCATAAAGGAGCGCTCTTCTTAATCCAATTAAAAGTTGCTGTGCCAAAATCCCAAATTTTTCTTTATCGGACTCCAATATCCTATCTACTGCAAGATATCCAATTATTTGATTTTCTTCGATATTCAAAGGCAGAATCGTATAATCCTTATATTTAATGAGATCAGCAGCCTCCTTGATATAGCGGCAATCCCCTATTTCAATATATTTCTTCAGGTTTTTATTAAAAATAGAGAAAACCTTCTCTTCTTCCAAGCTCTTACAAATATCCTTGGTCAACTCATAAAGCGCCAGGGTATCTGCAAGCTTTTTATCAAGTTGTGTATTCTCCGATATTAAATTTTCTTTTAAATTAGTTAAAATAGCAAGCTCATCGAGTTTTTGTGTATTTTGATTTTCCAGAGACCTGATACGTTCTGAAAAAAAATCCCGCAAAAACATATACCAAAGGATTGATAGGAGAAAAAATAATGCTATGTGGAACATACTTGATTTCTCCCTTTTTCTTTAGCTTTATACATAGCTTTATCGGCCTTTTGGACTAACTCATCATCATCTTTTGTATCAAGCGGCAGATTAGCAATCCCAATGGAAACAGTTATTCGGGTATCATGACGGCGCAATATAATAGTTTCATTCTCAATTTTTCGGCGCAACTGCTCACCGATAATCGATGCTTTCTGCTTGTTTAGCCCTGATAACATAACTAAAAATTCTTCCCCGCCAAAACGGCATAATAAAGGATTAAATTCCTTTAAGCAGTCTTTAAGCAATAAACTGACCTTCTTTAAAACAATATCTCCGGCAGTATGGCCAAATTTATCATTATATTGCTTAAAAAAATCGATGTCGATCATCATTAAGGATAAATACTGATCCAGCCGCTGGCATCGTTTAACCTCATCTTTCAAGCGGCTAATAAAATAATGCTTGGTGTACAAAGAAGTTAAATCATCATGTATTGCCAGTTCCTGTTTTTTATGGAAAAGTAAGCTATTCTCCAATGCTCCGGCCCCAAGATCAGCTACCAGCGCAAGAAACCGCAAATCATCCTGATTAAAAGAGCCACTTTTTTTACTTTCAAGCCGTAAAAGCCCAAGCAAGGAATTATGACTGATTAACGGTGCGCTAATCAATGAGAGGATATCCCGCTCATCCTGAAAACGGATACTCTCCAAATCAAAACGGAAATCATTTTTCAGATCCTCGATGATAAGCCAAGTGGAATGCCTTAAAACCCACTGATCAAAAATGTCTCCTTCTTTGGTAAGAATAACCAAATCAGAATTATCCTTTATCGAATATACTAGGTTTAATTTTTGATACTGGTTATCTACTAGGTAGAATAAAGCAGTCCCCTGGCCATTTGAAATTAATGAATAAACTGCATAACTTAATACGCGTACAACTGACTCGGTCTTTAAGGAAACATTAATGTCTTCGATTATTTTTTTCAGGTTACTATAGCGGGTTATCTTAAACGTGAGGGCATCTTTGAGTTCCTGGAATTTTTTAATTTCGGAATTGGCAATATTTATCTGCTCAGTCGTATGTTCAAGCCCGGAGTTAATTATTGATATTCGGCAGTCTGAAAACTTAAAAAGATAGGAAGAAATAATTATATTACCCAAAATAAAACCCATAAGGGTAACCAAATTAATCCTTTCGTGAAAAAATAAAAAGTTACATATCAGAAAACAAATTGGAATGATTAGAAGAAAAAGGAGCTTTCGGGATGAGTTTTTTTGACTCATAAGACGCTTTACTTGAGCTAAACTTTAAAGCTTTAAAAGCTTTAAATTATAGCTTCTTCGGTGCTCTTATTAAAAAAATGCACCTTGCTCATATCAAAAACTACGTCCATTTCCTGATTGACACGTGGACGATCATGAGCACCTACGCGAGCAATAAAGGTATGTTTACCCGTATTCAGGTAGAGATAAACCTCTGAGCCCATTGGTTCAAACACCTCACAGTTTACCTTAACGATATTTTCCGGCGGGGCTTGCGAGACAAACAATTTATCGTAAATATCCTCAGAGCGGATCCCAAAAAATACTTCCATACCTATATAACTAGTCATTTTTTTATACATATCTTCAACTAGTTTAACCTGGATCTTACCTTCATCAAAATATAACTTGCCTTCTTTTTTAATAATCCTACCCATCATAAAATTCATAGGAGGAGAACCAATAAAACCAGCAACAAACTTATTTTTTGGATGGTCATATACATCAATCGGATCACCTAATTGCGAAATCACTCCATCCTTCATTACGGCAATACGATCTCCCATTGTCATAGCTTCAACTTGATCATGGGTTACATAAATAATTGTTGTCTGTAATCTTATATGTAACTTATGTATTTCAGTACGCATCTGCACACGCATCTTAGCATCAAGATTACTTAAAGGTTCATCAAATAAAAAAACCATGGGTTTCCTTACAATCGCTCTTCCTACTGCCACGCGCTGGCGTTCTCCTCCTGAAAGCTCCCGTGGTTTACGATTCAGAAGGCGCTTAATTCCCAAAATTTCGGCAGCCTCATTAACCCGTTGAATGATCTCCTGTTTTGGAATACGCCTAAGGCGAAGGCCAAATGACATATTTTCTTCTACTGTCATATGAGGATAAAGGGCATAATTCTGAAAAACCATAGCAATATCGCGGTCTTTTGCGGGGACATCATTAACCTGCTTATTCCCAATATAGATATTCCCTGAACTTATTTCCTCTAAACCAGCAATCATCCTTAAGGTAGTGGATTTACCACAGCCAGAAGGCCCGACCAAAACCATAAACTCTTTATTTTCAATACCTAAATTTACTTTATTGACCGCCAGGACATTCCCCGGAAAAATCTTACAAACATTATTTAAACTTACCTGAGCCATTTGATTACTCCTCGAGCACCTTGATTTTTTATCTAGTGAGACGTCGACGAGTGCTTTAAAATTTTGGTATCAAAATTTTAAAGCTTGTTACGAGTCGACGCACCAACCTGGGTAACACCGGCGCAATTCTTCGCCACAGCGAACACTGGCCCAAATCCAATAAGGGCCAGGTGCTAATTAAAGCCGAATATAACTTATTTTCTTTTATAAACCCAAACTCTATTATTATACAAAATTAACAAAAATAGTCAAGTAATTGAGTTAAAATATCCTTCATCTTTTTACGATCAACTATCATATCAATAAGCCCATGATCTAGCAAAAATTCCGAACGCTGAAAACCAACCGGAAGTTTCTGCCGGATAGTCTGTTCGATGACCCTGGGCCCGGTAAAACCAATCAATGCTTTTGGCTCAGCCATAATTATATCTCCAACACTTGCAAATGAAGCCATAATTCCAGCCATCGTCGGATTAGTAAGTATGGAAATATAAGGTAGGTTTGCTTTGTGATGATACGATAAGGCAGCGCAAGTTTTAGCCATTTGCATAAGGCTATACATACCTTCATACATGCGCGCTCCCCCTCCTGAGCCAGATACAATAATCACAGGCAACTTATTCTTTGTAGCATATTCAACCGCCCGGGTTATTTTCTCTCCCACTACCGATCCCATAGATCCCATAATAAAACGTGAATCGGTTACGGCGACGACCGCCTTCTTCTGATTAATTTTACCTTCTCCGGATACAACTGCATCCTTTAACCCGGTAGCTTCCTGATCCTGCTTCAATTTTTCCTTATAGGTCTTTGGACCTTTAAAATCCAAGGGGTCAACTGAGGATATATCATTGTCAAATTCAGAAAAACTATCCTTGTCAAATAATAAGCTAATTCTTTCATATGCGGTAAGGCTGAAGTGATAATTACATTTAGGACAAACTTTGAAATTATCGTCCAGAGTTTTGTTATAAAGCGTCTCAGAACATCCCTCACATTTTGTCCATAACCCGTCGGGCATAACTTTTTTCTTTAAACGCACAATAGTATATTTAGGTTTTCCAAACAAAGCCATATCTAGCATTTCTCCAATTTGTTAACCACTAGGCCTGAAAGAACCTTGGGATAAAAATAAGTAGATTTTGGAGGCATCTTGTTGCCTCCAAGGGCAACATTGATAATCTGGTCGATTTTAACGGGATTCAAGAAAAAAGCGATATTTAATGAATCCTTGTCTACTTCTTCTAAAAATTCCGCTGAATCAGGGCTATATTTTATATTCGGTAAATTATTTAAATCGAGTTTTAAGATATTCTTTAATACCAGATAGTTAAGAATAGCTACATCAAGGGCCCTATACTCTTTAGGCTTATCGGTAATTAACTTATCTAAAATTTTTACATTTTTTAAGCGTAAAAGGAAATACTTCCTATCTTTATATAACCCTATTAAATGTTCTGTACAACCGGCTTTTTCCATAAGAAAAAAGAAGCGAGTTCTGTCTTTAACCTGATCAACATCAAAATATTCTTTGGCGCCAGTAATAAAATCATCCAGATCAAAAGTAGCATCTAATTTGAGTAGCCGATGAATGGGTAAAATAGACAAACCATGCGGGTCTGTATTGGTAAAATATGCTAAGCAGTAATTAAAATCCTCTTCGCCGGTAAATTGACTTTTGAGTTTTTCGCGCATAAGATCACGATAGGCGCATGAAACCTCATAACGATGATGGCCATCGGCAATAAACATATTCTCGTCATTAGTACTTGTTTCAATTATGTTAAGTGTGGCCGGATCATCAACTCTCCATAATTTATGCACAGTTTTTTCATCATCAACGACTTCAATAAAAGCTTTTTGAGAAGGAATATATTTCTGGAATGTCCTTTGAATAATACGTTTTTTATCTAAAAAGACTATAAAAATCGGGCTAAGATTGGCTTTTACCTGCTTAATTAGCTTAAGCCTATCAAGTTTTGCCGCATTATGTGTGTTTTCATGGCCAAAAACAACTGAGCCTTTTTCATCTCCAAGCCTAAGCAAAGAAATAAATCCTAAACGAGTCTTTTTCTCTCCACGAATGATATATTGCTGAACATAGAAATACACGGCTGGACGCTCATCTTGAATAAGAATATCATCTTTAAGCCACTGGCGGAAAATTACTCCTGCTCTCTGATATTTATCATCCGAGGCAGAATCTTTAGCTAAAAGTATATGAATAAAATTATGCGGTGAACGCTCATGGAACATCTCTTGAGCGTCTGATGAGATTACATCATACGGTGGGCAGACAACTTGCTTAAGATTACCAATCTTTTCTTGATTATAGACTACTGCTTTTAATGCCTTAATTTTAGTCATTGAGGAAACATTTTACCACAGAAAACAACAAAAACAATAAAAATGTAAATCTAGGGGACGGTTCTATTTTCCATCATATAAACGACGGAAAAATAGAACCGTCCCCTTTATTCTTGATTTAATGCCCAGGGCAACCCGAACAACCTTCGCTTGCTTTAGGACAGGCAGTAACATGGCCTTTTGAAGGTTTAGCTGCTTTCTTATAATCAGTAGCGTAGAAACCAGTTCCTTTAAAAATAAATCCTGCTGAACCACTAATTAACTTTTTTAGCTTCTTGCCACATTCCGGACACTTCGTCTTAGGTTTTGCTGTTATACTCTGCAAAATTTCAAATTTATGCTTGCAGGATAAGCATTCGTATTCATAAGTAGGCATATTATCTCCTCCACCGGGAGGACACCCGCGCAATTCCAATTAGCGCGGGGTGCACTATCACCGGGCGTATGTATTATTTAACGAAACGTTTTCTTAAATTTATCTGTAAAACTTGACTTTCCTCCTAAATCTTCACCACTAAGACGGGCAAACTCCTCAATTAACTGCCTTTGCTGAGCAGATAATCTTGTGGGAATATCAATTTCTACTCTCACTAACTCATCACCGATATCCCGAGAATGTAAATCCGGTATTCCTTTACCTTTAAGACGAAAAGTTTTACCTGGTTGTGTACCGGCAGGCACTTTCATTGTCAATCTTCCCCCTAGAGTGGGAACTTCAACTTCACCTCCTAAAACAGCTTTAGCCAAACTTATATTAACAGAAGTTGTGATATCATTATTATGCCTTTGAAAAATTTCATGTTCCCTGACTTCTATAACCACATACAAATCTCCTCGGCTATTTACCCCTGCCTCACCCTCTCCCCGGACGCGTAGTTGAGAATCATTATCCACTCCAGCCGGAATTTTAACGTTAATTTTTTTAGTAACTTTAACTCTACCTTCTCCGCGACAATCCGGACAAGGAGTTCCAATTATTGAGCCTTCACCACCGCAACGTGAACAAGTCTGAGCTAATTGAAAAAAACCATTTGAAACTACTGTTTTACCTGCTCCTCTACATTGTGGGCAAGTAGTTCTTTTTGTTCCACTTTTAGCGCCGCTTCCAGAACAACTCATACAGGTTTCATAGCGAGGTACCGTTATTATTTTCTCAATACCTTGTGCTACTTCCTCAAGCGAAATTTCAATTGCAATTTGCAGATCCCTACCGCGGCGCCTGGATGACCCAGGCCTAGATTGCCGAGAACCTGAAATATCAAAACCTAAATCACCGAATATTTCATCAAATATGCTTGAGCCTCCTGCAAAACCTCCACCCATCTCCCTAAAGATACTGCTGAAATCAGCACCTCTAAAAATATCTTCTTGGGCATATTTCTGGTCAATACCAGAATGGCCATAACGGTCATAAAGATCCCGTTTTGAAGGATCCGAAAGAACTGCATAAGCCTCAGATATTCCTTTAAATTTATCTTCGGCTTCTTTTTTTTGATCAAGAGGGACGCGATCAGGATGAAACTTAAGCGCCATCTCACGATAAGCCTTTTTTACCTCATCGATACTGGCAGTTTTCTGCACTCCTAAAATTTGATAATAATCACCTTTGACTGACATAATTATTTTCCTAAACTTAAATGGTCCCAGAACATTAAAAAAGTCCTGGGACCATCTTTAAACTCCAGCACTATTTATTTCTTCCCATTATTATCTTCTTCTTTATACTCAGCATCAATAATATCTTCATCTTTTCCGCCGGAGGCGGATCCGCCTGCGGCAGACTTATTCCCTGATTCTTGAGCTGCATCCTGTTGTCCTGCACCAGGACCTGCTTGGCCTTGCTGTGATTGCTGTTGTTTAGCAGCAGCCTGCTTGTAAATCTCCTCAGCAAGCTTATGTGAAACTTTAGTTAAATCCTCCATGCCTTTCTTAATTCTATCTACATTTTTATCTTTAATTGCTGCTTTTAGATCGTTAGCTTTTGCCTCAATATCAGCCCGTTCAGCCTGGCCAACTTTATCCCCGTAATCTTTTAGGGATTTTTCTGTAGCATATACCAAATTATCCGCCTGATTAATGGTTTCTATTTCTTCTTTCTTTTTGGCATCATCAGATGCAAACTTCTCCGCGTCACGAACCATCTTATCAATCTCTTCTTTAGATAATTTCTTAGGGGCGCTGATACGAATGGATTGTTCCTTACCAGTACCTAAATCTTTGGCTGAAACATGCACGATTCCATCGCGGTCAATATCGAATTTTACTTCAATCTGCGGAACGCCGCGTGGAGCAGCAGGAATACCTACTAAATCAAACCTGCCTAATTCCACATTATCATCTGCCAATTGACGTTCACCTTGTAGAACTCGAATAGTAACAGCCGTCTGATTATCCGCTGCAGTTGAAAATACCTGGCTCTTTTGTGTAGGAATTGAAGCATTCCTTTCTATTAATTTAGTATTTACTCCACCCAATGTTTCAATGCCTAAGGATAAAGGAGTGACATCTAGAAGAAGCACATCCTTAACCTCTCCGGTAATAATCGCTGCTTGGACAGCTGCCCCTAAAGCAACACACTCCATCGGATCAACACCACGTTCAATTTTTTTGCCCACATAATCTTCAACAAATTTTTGCACAATAGGCATACGCGTAGGCCCGCCGACCATAATAATGCGGTCAACCTCTTTTGCAGTTAATTTAGCATCTCCTAAAGCCTGCTCCATAGGATGACGGCATCGATCAATAATTGGCCCAACCAAATCCTCTAATTTTGCACGAGTGATGTTCATAGTTAAATGCTTAGGTCCAGTAGAATCAGCTGTAATAAAAGGCAGGTTGATATCTGTGCTAACAGTAGACGACAATTCAATCTTAGCCTTTTCAGCAGCTTCACGCACCCTCTGCACTGCCATTTTATCGCTCATTAAATCAATACCTGTTTCGCGCTTAAATTGTCCGACGATATGGTCAAGAAGAACTTTGTCCATATCTGTGCCGCCAAGCTGAGTATCACCGCTTGTTGACTGAACATGAAATACGCCTTGAGCCATCTCCATAATTGTAACATCAAGGGTTCCGCCGCCTAAGTCAAAAACCATAATTTTTTGTTCTTTACCGGCTTTTTCTAAACCATAAGCGAGGCATGCTGCCGTAGGCTCATTAATTATACGCAAGACCTTCAGCCCTGCAATCTCGCCAGCATCTTTAGTTGCCTGACGCTGATTATCATCGAAATAAGCAGGACAGGTAATTACCACATCTTCAACTTTATCCCCAAGATAACTTTCAGCATCTTGTTTAATTTTCTGCAAAATAAATGCAGAGATCTGCTGGGGAGTATATTCTTTACCATAAGCCTTGAATTTAAAATCCGTGCCCATCTTACGTTTAGCCGCTTGAATTGTCCCTTCAGCGTTAATTGCGGCCTGGCGCCTTGCCGGCTCGCCTACCAGGCGAGTGCCATCTTTGGTAAATGCAACATAAGACGGAAATGCCTTACCTGAAGCAACTCCTGCGCCTTCTGCCGAAGGAATAATCACCGGCCTGCCGCCTTCCATAACCGCAGCCGCCGAATTAGACGTTCCTAAATCAATACCGATAACTTTTGCCATGTTTTCCTCCTTTTACGAGTCAAAGTATCAAATCTTGGAAACTTTGACTTTAGCGGTTCTAAGCACCCGCTCATGAATTAAATATCCTTTTTGTAGAACTTCAATTATTGTATGCTCCGGTAAATCTTTATTCTCAACCTGCATTAAAGCTTCATGATAATTGGGGTCGAATTTTTTTCCTTCAGCCTCAATAGGTTTTACTCCATGTTCCTTTAACATCTCATAAAGATGCGCAAGGATCATTTCTACGCCCTTTAAAAAAGCAGGCAAGTCCTCTTTACTAGCCTCTGCTAAATTTACCGAACGCTCCAGGTCATCCAACACGTTAAGTAAATCCAACACCAAACCCTCATTGGCAAATTTTACAAATTCCTGTTTTTCTCGATCAATACGTTTACGCGTATTCTCAAGATCAGCCTGATTCCTGAGCATTTTATCCCAACTCTCTTTGCCTTTTTTTGCTTCTTCTAAAAGCGCCAGGTATTCGGCTTCTTTTAAGGTAACTGTCTTTTCCTCTTCTTTATTATTCTTTTTCTCTTCCATATTTGTTAAAAATCTTCCAATACTTGACTTAAAACTTCTGAGATATACTCCATAGTTGGAATAATATGGTTATATTCCATACGCATCGGGCCCAGTACCGCAAGCCTACCCGAAGGCTGATCTTTCATCTTAAAACTGGAAACTACTAAAGAACAATTTTCCATTTCTGGGAAACCTAATTCGCTTCCAATATAAACCTTCACTTTACCTGAAAAATCGCGATTAATAATGTCTAAGAGCCGTTTTTTATCTTCTATTAACCCAACCAAAAGGCGTATTTTATCAACATCTCTAAACTCCGGCTGATCCAATATTCGGCTAATCCCTTTATAAAACATTTTCTCCTGCCACTCTAAAAATGAAACAATTCCGGCAAAGTGGGTAATTTCAGAGATTACTTCCGAGGTGTTTTCCAGGGCGTCTTCAAGCCGGCGCATTTTTTTTCTGCAATCTTTTAAAATACGCTGTTTTTCATCATCCATAAGCTCAATCTGCTGGGTGAGAAAATCTACATAATAACGATACCCTTTACCTGTAGGAATTCTTCCACCCGAGGTATAGGGATGCTTCAAATACCCTGAATCATCAAGCTCAGAGAATATATTCCTTATAGTCGCCGAACTTAAATCAAACTCCTGAGCAATATCTTCAGAAGCAACAGGAAGCGCATTCTTGATATAACGGTTAATTGCCGAACTTAATACCGACTTCCTGCGGGAACTATAATCAACAGTACGCACTTATTTCTCTCCAATTCAATGGTTTATCTACATTATTACTAAGAGAGAAATTTTAACACAATTTACTATTTTGTCAATAAAATTAGCAGTTAAATCCCAAGAGTGCTAACTTATAGGTAAAAAAAATTTTATTCCTCCTTTCTTAAGATAATTTTTATTCCATGGATATTAACGCGTTTTTTTTCCATCAAATAATGCACATATTCCAGTTTCTTTAAATCCTTTAATGAATAAAGCCGGCTTTTTTTACCAATACGCTTAGGGACAACAACTCCTGCCTTATCTAGCTGCCGCAATGTCCAAACAGGAATGTCAACCAGCTTACAAACCACACTAATTACATAAACCGGTTCTTCAGGGGGAATCTTGAATCCAAACACTGTCATCTTTTTCCCTCCTCACGTAAGTAATATTAACATATTCATTAATATTTGTCAAGTAAAATAATTATTTTTGTTAGATAATCTAATAGATAATTTTTATATCTTTATCTTCACCGATTTTATTGTAGAGTTCCCGAGAAATCGTTAGCTCTATTCTTATGCCTTCCTGTAAATAATCGATCTTATTTACTTTGGCCATTCGATAAAAAAAATCTACTAATTCCATGCGGCGATGTGGAATAATTATTTTTAAAGTTATCATAAGGCTGGAAAAATATCCTTCTATCTTAAAAACCAGCAAATCTAAGTTCTCTCCTGTTTTGGCTGATATAAAAACAGATTCTCCAAAATCCTGTTTTGAAACTTCTAACCAGCTACGGTCCTCGATAAGATCGACTTTATTTAATGCTACAATTATTGGCACACTACTTGCCCCCAACTCCTTCAGAACACTTTGTACCGCCTGATTATGTTGGTAAAGCCGGCTATCAGCTGTATCTAAAACATGGATTAACAAATCAGCTTCATTGACCTCTTCCAAAGTTGCCTTAAAAGCTTCTATCAAATGATGGGGAAGATCATGTAAAAAACCGACAGTATCAGAAACAATGATATTTTGCCCATTTGGAAGCTGTAAACTCTTAGAAAGAGGATCCAAGGTAGTAAATAATTTCTCTGAGGTAATTTGAGTAGAGTTAGTAAGAAGATTAAGCAAGGTGGATTTGCCTGCGCTAGTATAACCAACCAAAGCAACCAAAGGTAAATTGTTAGCCTTTCTTTTTTTACGTATTGTCTGCCTATGAAAACTGAAATTTTTTAAATCATCCTTTAATTTGTCAATTTTTTTTCTTATTTGACGGCGGTCCATCTCAAGTTTAGTTTCACCAGGCCCCCTAGTTCCAATACCGCCTCCTAAATCAGAAAGCATTACCCCTTTACCGCTAAGGCGTGGAAGCAAGTACTGCAGTTGAGCCAATTCTACCTGCATCTTGCCTTCAGGGCTTTTTGCGCGCCGGCTAAAAATATCTAAAATCAACTGCGTACGGTCAATTGTTTTTTTACCGATAGCTCTTTCGAGATTACGCTGTTGGGTACCACTTAGGTCATGGCTAAAAATTACCGTATCAACACCTTCTTCATTAGCAATAGCGCTGATCTCTTCAACTTTGCCTTTTCCAATAAGGTAATTAGCCGTGGCATTTTGGCAAATAGAAATTATATTTTCAATTACCTCAACAGAAGTTGAACGAGCCAACTCCTCCAATTCTGAAGAAGTATCTTCAATACGCCAGTGGCCTTTATCTGTTTTTATCTGAATGCTAACTAGAAGAGCTTTTTCCATAACTTTAAAGCGATCCTTTGAGGTGTTTCATTATTATTAATATTCATCCACACAACACGTTTGTCTTTCCTAAACCATGTAAGTTGACGCTTGGCATAATGGCGGCTATTTAACTGTATAAGGCACTTACAATCCTCTAAAGAATGTAGACCGTTAAAATAATCTTTTAATTCACTGATACCGATAGCGCCTGTAGCAGTTTTGCTCAATTTATGCTTAAGGAGAGATTTTACCTCATTTATTAAACCCAGATGAAACATTCTATCAACTCTTCGATTAATTCTATCATAAAGCAATTGTCTTTTTAAATTCAATCCAAAAACTTCTATTTCATACTCCCTGCCTAAACCAACCCTGCTTTTTTGTAAAACTGAAATTGGTGTACCTGTTTTTAAATATACTTCCAGTGCACGAATAATCCTCCTTGCATCATTAGGATGAATTTTCTTAGAAGCATCCGGATCAATCTTAGATAGCTTATCATGAAGATAGCTACTTCCTTTAATGCCTAGTTGTCTATTTAATTTTGCGCGAATCAATTTATCTTCCGGAACCTTCGGGAATAATCCGTCTATAATAATCGAATAATATAGCCCAGTCCCTCCGACAAACAATGGAACCTTACCTTTTAAAATAAGCTTATCGCAAATCGACAACGCATCTTTACGATACCTAGCCACATTATACTCTTTGCTCGGCTCAACTATCCCAAGCAAGTGGTGCCTGACTTTTTTCCTCTGGGCTAGTGTTACTTTAGAGGTAATAATATCCATTTTACGGTATACCTGCATGGAGTCGCAAGAGATAATCTCGGCATTAATTTTTTTAGCCAAATTGATTGCTACCGCGGATTTACCTATACCGGTGGGGCCAACGAGAAAAATTATTTTTTTCTTTAGCATAAAATCTACGGGTAGATCTTGGTTTGATAACCTTCTTTGGAGAGCCTGTCTTCTAAATCCTGGGCCTCTTTAAGCGACTTTAACCTGCCTACTTTAACCCTGTAAGCACCGCCGGAGTTTTCAATATAAGCTGGAAAATCTGTAGCCAGTAATTTATCTTTTAAAATATCAGCATTAGTGCTGTTGGAAAAAAAAACCCACCTGCACAGAGTATTCACCTGTATCTGCTATAGAAGCTGCCGGTTTATCCCTGAAAACTAAACCTCTATTTAATCTTAACTCCGGGCTTAAGGGAAACTCCCTTCTTAATTTCGATAAATAATCATTTGACTGCTGGTTATTGCCCTTTTTAAACTCTAACTGGCTCAACCGGTACAGAATCGCCGCTTTTTGGCTGCTATCTGGCGCATCGCTAATCAGTTTGTTGTAAATAACCTCTGCTTCTTGGAATCTACCTCCGATTAAATAGGTATCTGCTAATCCCAATTCAGCCTGCTGTTTAAACTTACCTGATAAACCACCTGATATGCGTTTAAAACAATCCTGGGCTTGCTCTAATTTTAGCTCCTTAAGATAGCTTAAGCCTAAAATGTAGTTTAATTCATCAGCTCCCACAATATTAAGATGGTCTACTTGAGCCTGCGCTTCAAAAATAACCCTGAGATAATTACCTTCTAAGAAATCGACCTTAATACTATCCATATTCGCTGCCCAGCAAACAACAGGAATTATAAAAAGAGGAAAAATAATTATAAAGAATTTATCTTTTAGCATGTTTTACGCTTCTTACCTAATTTATTGGAGATACTCCTTTGTAAGTCCAACAACTCTCTATGCCGTTTTTCTTTTTTATCAAGGCTTAAATCTTCAGTAATCTTTGCCGCTTCGGTTTTTGGCCGAGGCGAATATTTAAAAATATAGGCAGAGTTAAATCTAATTTTTCTGACTAAATCAGAAGTTTCTTTAAACTCTTTATCTGTCTCAGTTGGGAATCCAACAATAATATCTGTAGTCAACAAACCGCCTTTAACAATTCTACGATAAGAATCGATTAAAACCAAGTATTCTTTTGCAGAATAACCCCGATTCATCAATTTAAGGATCCTATCCGAGCCTGATTGCAATGGCAAGTGCAGCCTTTTAGCTAATTTATCCAGATCCCGGATTGCTTTAAATAAATCAGCTGTAGCATCTTTTGGGTGGGAGGTAAAAAAATCTAATTCTTTCAAGCCTTCAAGCGCATTAATCTGCTCAAGCAAATTAGTAAAATTAACTTTATTATCCTGATAAGCGTTCACATTTTGCCCTAAGAGGGTTATCCGGGTAATCCCCTGCGCTATAGCTTCACGTATTTCTTTTAATATGCTTTCTTTTGTTCGATGGCGCAGCGGGCCGCGCACATATGGCACAACGCAATATGAACAAAAATTAGAGCAGCCTTCAGAAATAACAACGAACCCGTGGTTTTTCTCCTGATGGAATCCCGTATGATAAATCTCATCCGGCCGAATACTATTATCCGTTTCCCAAATCTTGCGTTCTAATAAAAGGGGACTGTCCCCGTCTTTTGGGGACTGTCCCCTTGTTTTTAATATCTTCTCAAGTATCTCAGGAATTTTCCCAATATCCTGCGGCCCAACCACAAAATCTATATTCGCATCTCTCTCAAAAGCCTTCTCTTTATAATTCTGAGCCATACAGCCAACCAAACCAATAATAGGGACTGTCCCCGAACGGGGACTGTCCCTAAGATTTTTTAACGCCCCGATTAAACTCCACACTCTGTCTTCTGCGTGTTTTCGCACCGAACAAGTATTAAAAATAACAACCTGCGCCTCGTTATCATCAATACAAATTTCATAGCCAGCTTTCTGAAGTAATCCTGAGATAACTTCAGAATCTCTGGTGTTCATTTGACAGCCGAAGGTGCGTATAAATACTTTTTTTTGTTTAAATTCCTTATTCATAATCTAATACACCTTATTCCTACCAATTCTTCCTTCTGTGCTCTTGTCAATGACTGAATCCGCTTTTCCTCTAAAAATGCTTTCCTAAAATAGCTATACTTCCTACTCCACACCAACTTAACCGGCCCTCTACCTCTGATATATTTTGCACCTCTACCTTTATTATGCAGCTCAATGCGCTTGCCGATATCAGAACTATAACCTGTATAATAAGTGCCATCACTACACTCGAGTATATAAACCCAAAACTTTCCGCTACGCTTAAAATTACCATTTCTTACCATAGCTTTAAGTATAAAAATAAACCCCGCACCAAAAGGCACGGGGTTTATTTATTAAACTAAGACCAAGAACATTATTTTTTCTTTAGTTTTTCCACCATCTCTGCCACATACTTTCCGGCAATATCCTTGCACCCTAAACCAAAAGCCAAAGCTAAACCCAAACCCAAAGAACCTAGGATTATGGAAATAGTTAATTCGGTTATAGTAATACCAATCTTTAGTTGTTCTAATGCAATAAGGACCGCAAAAACAATCACTATGGTTTCAACAATCTGGGCCAGAAGCTTACCCTGGTTTAAACCGGCATTGTTAGCCGCGGTCTGCACGATATTCTTCAATAAAGTCGATACAAACATCCCCAGGATCAAAATAAACAACGCTGCAATAACATTGGGGATATAAAGGATAACTTGTTTTAATAAATCAGCAGCAATAGTTACTCCCACAGCATTAATCGCAACCATAAAGGTTATCAAAAGGCCAAGCCAATAACAAATCCCGGCGATCAGATCGGATAAAGAATAGGTTATTCCCCCTTTTCCAAGCAGTTTATCAAGTTCTATGCGTTCAGAGATATCATCGATCTTGATTAGCTTAAGAGCTTTACCGACAATAGACCTAATAACCTTGGAAAGTAACCAACCAATAACCAGGATAATGATCACCAGTAACGCATTAACCATAAATTGGCTGATTTGAGACAATACTGTTCGCGCAGGTTCTAATAGAACCACTTGCCAACTACTCATATTACCCTCCTTTTTTAGTGCTACTATTTATATAACGTTAACATAACTAGACAGTTATGTCAAGAATTTAATACAGCTTCAACTTATAGAGCACTCCAATCTGTCTATCCTAACCATTTCTTTTTGAGTTCCGCATTTATCTTCTGCATCGCAGAATAAGTCAACTTCAAATCACCTGCATCTGAAATTTTAGCGCAAATTATCTTTTTATTCTCCTTACCGCAAATAAATTCCTCCACACTAGATACCCTAGCATGCAAAAACTTACTCATTATCTGAACTTCTTTATCGTCAGTAACCACAATAATATTCCTCGGTTGAGAAGAATTTTCAACTATTTTTTTTATCAGCTCATCAGCTTCTTTTTTTTGCGAAAACACACAAGTTAAATTAGCTTCTTCAGGGATCTCTCGTCCTGCCGGAGGATACCCGTCAAAAACAAGAATAACTTCGTTATTTTTACTTCCAGATAATTTGTTGAATCTGATAAAATCTGCCAGTGAATACTGGATGTTAATTGATTGTTTTTGTGGCCTAAACCGGGGATGATTTATCAGGTTGTATGCGTCGATGATGTACTGTAAGGACATAGATGAGTCCTCCGATAGCTCCATAAAAAACGATAAAGGAAAAAGATAAAAGTGACATAGCCAAAGCTAATTGTTTTACAACTGCCGCTTTAGCAAAATATACCACAAACAAACCTTCTCTTAAACCTAAACCTCCGACAGCAATAGGAAGTAAAGTAATTGCCCCGATTATCGGTAAAAAAATAAGGAAATAAATAAAGCTTATTTTTATCCCCAAAGAGAGCCCAATATAATAAACACACAGAGGTGAAAGAACTTGTATGAGAAAAGAGGTAGCCAGATTAAGAATAATTATCTTCTTATGATTGCCAAAAACGTGAATCTCTTGATGCACATCTTTTATAACTTCCCTTATCTTGCTTGACTTAGGTGTAGTTAAAAACTTGGTAATCTTGGAATAAATGTAATTATTAAATAAGACCAACAAAATAATAACTAATAATGCTATAATGAAAAAAACAGAGCTGAAAACAACTTTATCCAATATCAATTTCCTACCTAAAAAAAGTGCAGGTAAAACTACAAACACAAGGCCAATATAGCCACTTAGCCTATCCAAAAAAACAGTAGCAATAACCTCTTTTGCCTTCTTTGTGTGTCCGGCAAGATCAACAGTTCTGACAAAATCACCTCCGATTGTCGAAGGTAAAAAAACACTAAAAAAAATACCTCCCGAAAAAGAACTAATCAAGCGACCCAGAGGGATATTAATACCGGCTGCTTTAAGTAACATTTGCCAACGTAAGAAACCAAGGAGATAAATGAAAAAGAAGGCTACAAAACCTACTGATAAAAAAAATTTATTTGCTCCTTTTATATCCAAGATCAGCGTGTGGACATCAATCTTGTTAAACTTAAACAAAAGAACCAGAAGTATAACACTTATTCCGATTCTTAATAAAACAGCTAATACTCCTTTGAATCTCTTCATTTTTATTCTTAAATTTATTTTAAGGTCAATTTTCGGTAAGCTTCCAAGTATTTTTCTCTTGTTTTATTGATTATTTCTTCAGGCAATTCAGGGGCAGGCGGCGTTTTATCCCAGGCTAAAGTTTCCAAATAATCCCGGACAAATTGTTTATCAAAACTTGGGCAAGGCCCTGCGGGTTTATACTGATCAAGCGGCCAAAAACGCGATGAATCCGGAGTAAGCACCTCATCAATGATAATCATCTGATTATCATGCATACCAAATTCAAATTTTGTATCGGCAATAATAATCCCCTTCTCCAAAGCGAAACTACTGGCACGATTATAAACATCTATGCTTGTTTTCTTCAGGCACTGAGCGGTTTCTACGCCTACCGAATCCTCAACATATTTTTGGTCAACATTTTGATCATGGCCAACATCTGCTTTAGTAGTGGGAGTAAATAAAACCTGGGGTAATTTATCTGATTCCCTTAACCCCTTAGGAAGTCCGATTCCGCAAACCGATTGCTTCTCTTTATACTCTTTCCAACCTGAACCAGATAAATACCCTCTCACAACACATTCAATTGGAAAAGGCTTAGTTTTCAAAACTAACATTGAACGGCCCACTAAATCTTCTTTATATTTTTTTAATTCAACGGGATATTTATCCACATCGGTACAAATCAGATGATTCGGAATAATATCTTTAATAAGATCAAACCAAAATATTGAAATATCCGTTAAGATCCTACCTTTATCTGGAATACCGGTGGGTAAAACTACATCAAAGCAAGATATACGGTCTGTTGAGACTATTAAAAGCTTATCACTTAAATCATAAACATCCCGAACCTTACCGCGCCGCCAAAGCTTTAAATCTTTAAAATCTGTTTTTAAAAGGAGCTTATTTGGCATTATTCTTAAATCTCTTCTCTAAAGCATGATACTCCTCCCAGAGCTCTTTAGGCAGGTCCTTCTTAAAGTTACAGAAGAATTTATTTATTCCCTTTAGCTCCTCCGACCACTCCTCTTTATTAATCTTAAAGAGTTGCTCGGATACATCTTCAGAAAGATCAAGACCGGTCATATCAATATTAAAAGGATACGGGATATAGCCAATTGGCGTTTCCATCGCGTCTACCTTATTATTGCAGCGATCCAATATCCACTCTAAAATCCTTAAGTTCTCACAGAAACCAGGCCATAAAAATTTACCTTGTTCATCCGTACGGAACCAGTTAACATGAAAGATTTTTGGGGATTTGACCATAAGTTTTCCCATGTTCAACCAATGTTTAAAATACTCGGCCATGTTATAACCACAAAACGGAAGCATAGCCATAGGATCGCGGCGCACTGCCCCAATCTTCCCCACCTGGGCAGCAGTTAATTCTGACCCCATAGTAGCACCTACAAATACACCATGCTGCCAATTAAATGATTCATAAACAAGCGGAGCAACATGTGCCCTCCTGCCACCAAAAATAATCGCTGAGATCGGCACCCCATGATGTTGTTCCAGCCTAAATGAAGCCGAAGGACAATTTGTAATCGGAGTCGTAAAACGAGCATTCGGATGGGCTCCTTTAACGGATTTTCCTTCCGCATCCAAAGTATTAGGCTTCCAAGGCTTGCCTTTCCAATCAATACCTTGAGTGGGTATTTCTTCATCAGCACCTTCCCACCAAACGGTATTATCCGGTTTTAAAAGCACGTTAGTATAGATAGTATTCTTTTTTATTGTCTCAACCATATTCGGGTTTGATTTAGAATTTGTTCCAGGAGCAACACCAAAGAATCCTGTTTCAGGATTAATCGCCCAAAGCGAACCGTCGGAATCAACACGCATCCAGGCAATATCATCCCCCACAGTCCAAATACGATAACCTTTACTCTTAAGGCCTTCAGGCGGAATCATCATCGCCAGATTAGTTTTACCACAGGCACTGGGAAATGCCGCGGCAATATATTCAACATGCCCATTAGGCTCTTCTATACCCATAATCAACATATGTTCTGCCATCCACTTTTCTTTTTTAGCAATAAAACTGGCAATTCGCAAAGACAAACATTTTTTTCCTAAAAGAACATTTCCCCCATAACCGCTACCTACACTCCAAATGGTATTATCTTCTGGAAAATGCAGGATCAATCTCTTTTTTATATCTAATTCGGCTTTTGAATGAAGGCATTTGGTAAAACCATCGTCTTTTTCCAGCTGCCTTAACACCGCATCTCCGCAGCGGGTCATAATTAACATATTCAAAACTACATATTGTGAATCAGTTAATTCTACTCCGATTTTACTAAAAGAAGAACCCACCGGACCCATCGAAAAGGGAATAACATACATCGTCCTGCCAGCCATTGCTCCTTTAAAAATTGCCTTGGCCTTTCTGTAGGCAGCAGCCGGAGACATCCAATTATTATTTGGGCCAGCATCGTGTTTTTTCTTGGTGCAAATAAAAGTTAGATGCTCGGTCCGGGCAACATCATCCTGGGCGCTGCGATGTAGGAAACACCCCGGCAACTTTTCTTGATTCAAGCGGATTAATTCACCAGAACTCACAGATTCTTTCTCAAGTGCCAGCTTTTGCTCATCAGAACCATTAATCCAAATTATCCTGTCCGGCCCGCAAAGCTTAACCATTTTATCTACCCAATCAACTAATTTCTTATTTGTCGTAGGATACTGCCCCATGCGTTTACCTCTTATTTGCAATGAATTTATAAGCAGAATCAGCTGCCACTGCGCCATCTCCGCAGGCATTAATTACCTGATATAACCCTTTTTTACGGCAATCTCCGCAGGCAAACACCCCTTCAACCGAAGTAGCCATATTTTCATCCGTAAGAATTAGGCCTGTTTCATCCATTTCTAATTTACATTTCAGAAATACTGTTTCCGGAACATATCCGATGTAAATAAAAACTCCGTCACAATTAAAATCACTCTCTTTTCCGGTTAAAATATCTTTAATTGTAACTGCCTCCACCTTCTGCGTTCCCTTAATTTGCGTAACCACGCTGCTTAAAATAAAATTTATTTTACTATTCTGCCGCATCTTTTCCTGCAAGATTTCTGTAGCGCGTAGATCCTGACGGCGGTGAACCACGCTCACTGAGTTGGCAAAACGGCTCAGATATATTGCCTCTTCGGCAACGGCATTTCCTCCCCCAATAATTACCACCTTTTTTCCCTTAAAAAAAGGCGCGTCACAAGTAGCGCAATACGAAACACCACGTCCGGTATATTTTCCTTCACCTTCAACATTTAATTTTCTAGGAGCTGCACCGCTGGCGATAACAATTACGCTGGCTTCATAGGCCGTGCTGGTAGTCTTAACTATTTTTTTAGAACAATCTAGATCCAAAACTTCATCATTTATAATTTTGACTCCTAAATCCCTAACTTGCGCCTCCATCTTCCCCATCAACTCATGCGTAGAAACTCCACCAAGAAAACCCGGATAGTTTTCTATTGACTCACTCATAAGTATCCTGCCGCCGACAGCCATTTTCTCAATCAACAATGTATCCAGCCTGCTACGGCCAGCATAAAGAGCCGCGGTTAAACCCGCAGGCCCTGCGCCAATAATAATTAAATCATGCATTTTACAATATCCTTTTTAAAGCTGCAGTTTACAAACCCGAGCACCTGTTTTCAATGCCATTAACTTTTTTTTAATACGTAACTTTTCTAGAAATGACGCGTAATCAATTATGAGCTTTCCTTTTAAATGATCGATTTCATGTTGCAGGACACAAGCAAAAAGATCATGGGCTTCGATTTTTAACGGATGGTTATTTTCATCTTTAGCTTCTACCCAAACATGTTTTGCGCGCTTGACCTTAATACAAACACCCGGTACGCTTAGGCAGCCTTCGCTAATAGCCTGGCTGCCTTGTTTTTTTATAATTACAGGATTGATCAATTTATAAAGCCCTTCTCCGATATCGACAACAATTAACTGCTGGCTTATGCCAATCTGGGGAGCAGCCAAACCGATACCTGAACCTTCGTACATAGTACCGGCCATTCGGCTTAAAATCTGTCGATGTTCAGAAGAAATCTGCGTAATTAATTTAGCTTTTTTCCTCAAAATTGAATCGCCAAATACTCTAATTTTTAATTTTGTTTCTTTCATCTACTTTAATAATTTTCGATTCTATAGACTTAGCTTCTTTATCTTCTACTGATATATAAGAAACAATAATCACCTTATCTCCGGGGCAAGATCCTCGTGCCGCCGGCCCGTTAAGACAAACCACTCCACTTGCGGATTTTCCTTTAATTACATAAGTCTCGATACGCTGGCCATTATTAAGATTCAAAACTTCAACTTTCTCATGTTCAAGAATATCGGCTGCCTGGATCAAATCGGAATCAATAGTAATACTACCCTCATAATTAAGATTTGCCTCTGTCACCGTTGCTCTATGAATTTTAGATTTTAACATAGTCCTTTGCATATTATCTCCCTTTATTAAACTCTAAATCCTGAATCTTGGGACCGTTTCTATTTTTCTAAATTTAGAAAAATAGAAACGGTCCCGTGTTTTATCTTTTTATTAATTTATAAGTTTGCCGGGCAATCATTAACTCCTCGTTAGTAGGGATAACCAAAATTTTCGGGTTTATTCCTAAACAGGCAAATAAACCTTTGCAAATTTTTTCCCGGATATTGGGCTGATTTTCACCAATACCTGCAGTAAATATTAAGGCATCCAACTCGCACAATACCGCCAAATACGCTCCGATATATTTTCTAATGCGATAAACAAAAATATCTACGGCTAATTTCGCCCGAAGGTTACCCGCATTAGCCTTTTCTTCAAGTAAACGCATATCATTACTGATACCGGATATACCTTTTAAACCGCTTTCTTTATTCAAGATACGATCCATTTCCTTTGTATCGATTTTTTTCTTACGCATGATATGAGTAATCAAAGCAGGATCAGTATCTCCACAGCGAGTACCCATAACCAAACCCTCAAGAGGAGTAAAACCCATGCTAGTATCAACGGATTTTCCTTTATCGACCGCAGTGATACTACAACCATTTCCCAAATGACAGGTTATTAATTTTAATTTATTCAGTGGCTTCCTCAGGATACGGCTGGCTTCCGCAGTCACATACTCATGGCTTGTGCCATGAAAGCCATATTTTCTAATCCCAAACTTTTGATAATAATCATAAGGCAAACCATATATATAAGCATGTTCGGGAATACTTTGATGAAATGCGGTATCAAAAACCGCAACCTGCTTTTTCCCAGGCAGAAGCTTTTGACAGGCGAGTATACCGGCTAAATTAGCCGGATTATGCAGAGGAGCGATTGCGCAACACTTTTTTATCTCTCTAATTACATTTTTATCGACTAATGTAGGCCTTTTAAATTTTTCCGCACCATGGACTACACGATGGCCAACCGCATCCACCAATTTAATCTCTTCTAATATAATTTTTAAACCAGAATAATGGTTACTAAACTTGGAGCCTGCTTCACCAATATGGCCAATGGAACCTTTTGAAATTAACCTCTGTGAGGGCATATCAAAAAGCTTATATTTAATTGATGAACTTCCGCTATTAATCACCAGTATCTTCATTATTGCGCCCTAATTGCTGTCACCGCTACACTATCAACAATATCTTCAACAAAACAACCGCGCGATAGATCGCTTGCCGGTTTATTTAATCCCAAGAATAGCGGCCCAATTGCACGGCAACCGCTCAAACGTTGTACAAGTTTGTATCCGATATTGCCAGCTTCAAGATTTGGAAAAACAAGCACATTAGCCCTACCGTTAATCGGACTATCGGGACATTTTATCTGCGCTACTTCAGGTACAATGGCAGCATCCGCCTGCATTTCACCGTCGGCTAATATATTAGGCGATTGTTCTTTAAGCAAAACTAAGGCTTCGGTGATTTTTTCCACGGATTTTGTTTTAGCTGAACCCTTTGTGGAATAACTTAAAAACGCTACACGTGGAGTAAGATTTAAAACTTTTCCGGCTAATTCAGCAGCAGTTAATGCAATACAAGATAACTGGCGCGCATTAGGATCAGGAATCACTCCGCAGTCGGCAAAAATAAATGTCCCATTATCCCCATACTGACAATTTGGTACATCCATAATGAAACAACTTGAAGCAATGGTAAAACGTTCATCTAAACCAACGCAACGGATACAAGCACGCGCGATATCCGCAGTAGTATGAATTGCCCCAGCAACTAAACCATCAGCCTTACCCTCTCGGGTCATCATTGCCGCATAATAGAGATTATCGGAAAAAAGATTCCTTACTGTAGCTAAATCTATATCCTTTGATTGATATAATTGATAATACTCCTGAATATAACGCTCTAATTCATTCTTATCAATCACATCCGGAGTTAAAACTAAAGGAACGGCCAGTGCCTCCTGCTGAACAATACGCGCAGCTTCAATCGTTCGCTTATCATCATACTCCGGTAAAACTATTTTTTTAATTTTTTTCTGTGCTTGCTTGTGAATCCTGCTAATTGCATCCATCTTAGATCCCCTTTAGAATTTTATTAAAGTCCACATTTTCCTTAATTAATTTCACTACGGCATTAATCTTCTCAGTATCACAACTCCTGATCTTCACCGTTAAATCATGTACGCAAGTAGCCACATCATAAGTATCGGATTTGGCTAATAAAACCGGAATCTGGGCTTTGGACAAAAGATTCATAGTCGGCTCATCCGGAGTAATACCACACGTTAAAACTATTCCGCAGATTTTTAGCTTTTTATTAACTAAATCACGGAAACAGTTCAAGGCAATAGTAATCATATCCTGCCGGTCGCCTGGAGTAATCATTAGGCTATCTTCGGTGATGTAACGTGCGGCATCGCGCGGCTCCATTGCCGCAACAATTACCTTTGAAACTGACCGCTCCAGGTATTCTTTACCACAAATAACCTCAAAATCCGTTTCTTCTAAAATCTGCTCAATTGTCGGCCGGGCAAGCATAGGATCATAAGGCAATACACCTAAAACATCAACCCCTTTTCTTTCCAATCCTTTTCTTACTAACCGGTTAATTTTGTCAAATTTAGTCGGCAGGACTTTATTTACAATTACTCCCAAAACTTTAACTCCTTCTTTTTCAAAAAGGGCCTTATTTAAAATAACTTCATCTATCGGCCTACCAACACCGCCTGAAGAAATAATAATTACTTTTGAACCTAGAAGCTTCGCAACTGTTGCATTAGAATGGTCAAATACCGAGCCCACACCGGCATGGCCAGTACCCTCAATTACAACCAACTCCTGATTTTTAGAGACCCTGCGGAAAGACTCTTGAATTTGGCTAGAGATATTCTTTTTATCGGGCTTGGCTATGTATTTTTCGGTAAAACCTTTTTCTACCGCAATCGGGCTCATATCCTTAAGCCCGGATTTTATCCCACAAACCTCCTCGATAAGAATAGAATCTTCATCAATCTTTAAACCCTCTTCTTCAAGATAGCGCTGGCCGATAGGCTTAATAAAACCTACCTTGCCAAATTTTTCCTGCAGATTCCTAATTATCCCTAAAGAAACCGTAGTCTTGCCGTCATTTTGCTTAGTAGCGGCAATAAAAATTTTTCGCATCCCACACCTTTTCTTTTATTTATTCATTAAGCCCTACACCTTCAAACTTTAGATATAAAGAAGGTGCGGGACACATTAAAGGTTTTCTTCGATCTTGCGCTTCAGATCAGACTTACTGGCTACTCCGACAAGCTGGCCCATAACTTTACCTTGTTTAAAAAATATTATCGTCGGTATTGACATTATCCCGTACTGGGTAGGAATCTTAGAATTGTTATCAACATCAACTTTACCAATTTTAATCTTTCCCGCATACTCTTTAGCTAACTCATCAATGATTGGAGCGATTTGCTTACAAGGAGAACACCAAGCAGCCCAAAAATCCACTAAAACCGGTATTTCAGATTCCAAAACCTCTTTTTTAAAATTTGTATCCGTAAAATGTTGCGTACTCATAACCTTAATCCTTTACATTAATAGGGTTAATAATATTGGCAGGTTTATTTAAATTATCATAAAGATAAGATAATTGCAAGAAAAATTGGGGACAGCCATTTTTGAAATAATGGGACCGTTTCTATTTTTCAGCTCAAAACAGGTAAAAATAGAAACGGTCCCATTATTTTCTTATACTTGAGTCGCCAGTTTTCGAAGCTGCTCTGAGTAATACCCGGCTGTAAGGGAATCAAGTGAAGCGGTCAACTCCTGAAGTTTTAACTGCTTATCAAATCTTTTGCTCCTATCTTCAATAGCTAGATTATCCAACTCTGATTTTACCCTTAAGCGCTCAAAATAGAGCTTATTTACCTGGTCTAAAATATCATTACGCAGTTCCACCATAAGCTTTGAACGCACGTCAATACTAGTTTGAGCGTCATTCCAAACTACATTGCTTAAATCCCAGCTTAATGAAACATCCCAATCAACGGCATCGCGGCCTCTGCGTAGTGTATCGTCGTCGCTTCTAGTGGTTGAGCCGCCTTCCCAGTGCCATAAATCAGTTGAATTCCGGTCCACTCCTACGTTTACCTGCGGCAATAAAGCTTTCTTGGCCGCTTTTTTTCTCCATTGGGATATTTTTTCCGGGCTCACTTCGGCGTATTTTATTGCCGCATCCTGTACTTCTTTAATTTTGGGCTCATTCTTAAGGTATTCCTGTAAAAAAACCTGCGTGCCAAAATTTACATGGTTACTCATCTTGGCATTAAATACCCCTCTTTCTCCTGCTGCGTAAATATTTCCTTTATCATCCAACGCAAAAGATTTTAGTTTTCCTGCCAGTAAACCAAAAGAAACCTCCGCCCAGCGCTCATCGCCATAAAGAAAAATTCCTGATTCGCTAAGTGCCAAAACTTGAGAATTATCCGATAAGCAAACTACTTTGACATCCCGGTTTAACAGGCCATATTCGGGTAACTTTTGCCAGTTCCTGCCTTGGTCCAAACTTTTATAAACCCCTTTTGCGCTAGATAAATATACCAAGTTTATATTATTAATACCAGCCTTTACAAAACGAATATCAGAAGAATTCTCAGGCACATCCACATCTTGATCAACAGAACCAACTTTGTTGTTTTCGCGGGAATAACTTGAGAAAATCCTTTCCCAACTCCTGCCACTATCTAAAGATTTAAATATCCCATTTACTGCGGCTAGATAAAT
The DNA here is from genome assembly GCA_028712255.1 of Candidatus Omnitrophota bacterium. NCBI lineage: Bacteria > Pseudomonadati > Candidatus Omnitrophota > Candidatus Omnitrophota bacterium. The sequence continues at coordinate 39,234 of JAQTQJ010000006.1, read as the reverse complement.
AATCATATCTTTCTTAGAAACAAAATCAATGTTGAGTATAGCGTTCTTATCAATTTCACCCCTTTCTTTATTCCAACTGCGTCCGTTATCCCTGCTGATAAAAAGCCCGGCTTTTGTCCCAACAAATAACGTATTCAATGTGCCAATAATGCTTGTGCATTGCTTCTCTAAGTTATTTTTGCCCTGAAAGATTCTTTCCCAGCGGTCGCCCAAATTATTACTTCGGTATAAACCATTATCGGTAGCTGCGTAAACACAGTTGTAATTAATCGAATTTACCGATAAACAATTGATGTTACGCATTGCTCCTCTTAACGTCAATACGCTGCGCCAGCTTTTTCCCGCATCCTCGCTTTTTAATATACTTCCAGGAATCCCTATAAAGATAGTGTTATTGTCAGCTTGATTGACTAAAATTACCCCTGCATTATGGTTTCCACAACTTATATCCTGCCAATTCAATTCCTGCGCCCTAAGATTAGCAACCAAAAAACATACCCAAATCATTGCAAAACCAATAACTATCCTATACATTTTGCCACCTCCTAAGGCAATTGACGTAAGGCGGCAAAAAATCTAACTAATTATTTTTACAAATAAAAAAGGGCGCTTTTTTGGAGGAACCTTTATGCCGGTAGGCTTTAAAGGAAAGCACCCTTTTTAATCTATGTCATAGTGAAACATTACTCTATCGTGTCATTGTGAAGAGTCCGCCATTGATTCAGTGGCGGACGACAAAACAATCCCATTACTAATCCCGTCATTCCCGCGAACAGACTGTGTCAATAGTCTGGGGAATCCAACATAAAGGTGACTGTCACGCTTTTTGTGACTGTCACCTTCTAAATACTACCCTTAATTCCTCTCCACTTCTACCTGAACCTAACACTACTAATATGTCTTTTAGGGTTGGATCGGTTAAACAGCAGGTTTCTTCTTGCATCCTAAGGATCTCTGATATACAAGAGAGTATTCTTTGGGTATCTTGCTTATCCAGGTTACCTTTAAAGCAACTGGCGGCAAGGTACTCCTTGAGGCGTTCTGTTGATGGGGTAATTCCTGAATTAACTAGACGCTCGATGTCTGACCACTCTTGGGTTAGGTTGATGCGCTGTAGGGTGCTTTGGGGCATGTTCCTTATCCCTGCTTTGAGGCTATCCATAGACTGAGTAACAATAGGCAGGAAGCGGAAGTCGATGCCGCCGGGAGCCGATCCTGATTCCACTATTAATTCAGTTGCGGATGAAGAATCTACGATCAAATTATTAGCACCATCTTTTTCTGATGATATCAAATGACTATTCTTCCAATCGGGAAATTTACCCTCTACCTTATAATAACCATCACCATAAGGAATTATTCTAACCTCCGATAAGCCACTCCTTTGCCAGGATTTAGCCGCTGATTCAGTAGTAGTATTTATTTGAAATTTCCATCCACCAAATCGACTAATAAACTCGGGTTCTGTTACCATCCATCGGTAGAGCAGCGGAAAAATTCTTTTCCCCCTTAGCTCGTTTGAGTAAAGTGAATTAACCGGGATAGTAAGCAACGGATTACCGGATTCATCAGCACCGGTATTTAAACCCAATTCTCCAACAACATTACCTTTTTCATCTATAACCTGTATTGCCAAATATAAATCATCTCTTATTTCCAAACGGAGGCCTCTTAAACTAAGAGCTTTTTCAACTATTTGATGAACTTGTCTAGGGATTCCCAGTTTATCTATTTGGGCTAACGCTTTATCAACTAATTTTGCATCATCACTAATCAAAGCATCAACCAATACCAAATCATCATCCGGACTGCTGGTTACGGACAGAATAATTTCCAGATTGGGTAACAAATATTTTTTATCAAAGTTGCGCGGTTTTTTTTCACCGTCAAATAGTATGCTTATCATATCATCTCTATAGCTAGTTATCTTGCCTGCCTTGTTAATTGACTTATGGTATACCCTGGTGCCTGCGGTTAGCTTAATTTCTACCTCTAGGCCTGCGTGGTCAGTTTTACCAACGTAGCTTTCTAATATCTTTATTATAGGCGCAAATTTAGAATCGCCTGCCTGTCTTAAGATATCTATGGCAGTTTGAAGATTTACAATATACTCTGGCTCAGTTAAATTCATTAAAGCATTTATTATCATCGAAGCTGCTCTCCGCGCAGTAATCTGGCCTGAGGTAAGTTTAGTGTATGCATCCAATATAACTGACTGCATAACCTCATATTCACCGGTTGAGCCGAATGAGGGCGGGGTGATTTGGGGGGATGAATCAGCTCCGGGTGCCTGCCCTACTGTTGATGAAGAAGCTGAATTCTCGTCTTGCCCCTGATTAATAGCATTATTCAACTGATCAGCTTGAACAAAATCTTCCTGCGTTTCACGAGTTGTTAATGAGTTAGAGTTCCCATGATCAAACAAAGCCTGGCCCGTTGCAAAAAAACGCATAATGTTTAATAATTCATTAGGTATTACAATGCGATTCTTCTCAAGAATATGAAAGAACCACAACAATTTTTGTCCAACGCTAATGTTTGCTTCCAATACCTGTTTGGTCAGTTCGCTTCGGATATCTTCATTTAATACCCCTCCAAGCCGTTGAACAATATCTTCCAAAACATCTTTTTGGCCATCCCGGACGGCCACCATTAACTTTCCCAGCAACTGCCGATTACTCTTGTTAAGTCCAAAAGAAGCTCCCGCATCAATCAAAACAATGCGAACTCGACCGTTCTTTCCCTTCTGCACAAGAATATTTCCCAAGTGAGGATCGCCGTGGTAAAAACCTTCGTAGAAAATCTCCCGCAATAATTCGTTGGCTACTGCCAATTCAATATCCTTCTGATCAAATCCTGACTCAGCCATACGTGCTTCATTCGACAGTTTAATACCCTCAATATATTCCATAACAATTGCTGAATTGTTTATGACTTCAATTATCTGCGGAACATAAAATTCATAATCCCCATGAACCTCTCCCAATTTAGTGTCGCCAAATAATTTCCGCAAAGAAAACTCCTTGATCTTCTTAAATACGGTTCGCTGAACTCGCGCCCCTAACTCCGCCGTATTCTTAGCCTCGTGCTCGAAATCTAGCTCCTGCCGAAACCCCTCTTCTATCTGTGTTATGAAATTATCCGGTATAACAATTCCTTCAGCCATAAAAGCCAAGCGAAGATCACCATCGAAAACATCCCTCAAAAACTTCATGTCCGCTTCAATGGTTTTATCGACTTCCGCTCGCTTAACCTTGATCGCCACAACTCTGCCATCACGCATTTTGGCACGGTAAACGCCGGCAATCTTTGCGCTTCCCAATGGCTCCTCAATACTCTCAAATTGTCCGCTCAAACCAAACTTTTCTAACATATCAAAAACAACACCCTTATCCATACGGGCAGCGCTATCCTGCACCAAAGACAATTCATCCCGCATAATTTGCGTAACCCACAAAGATCGAGCCAAAACTTGTGCCAATTGGCGTCCGACTAATCCCAATGACTCCAGAAACATACGTACGGCACGAGCCTCTTGTCTGTCCAACTCTATGTTCTGCTGATTACTTAGTTCGCCACGCTGCAATGACAAAGTCCAAACCAGTGCCATAAAAATTTCTTCTCTGCGAGATTGATCTGCCTTTTCAAAAACCTTATCGAAGACCTTCTTTAGAATACTCTTGTTTGGGCCATCTTTAATCAAGAAATTAAACATACCCTCCAGTAAATTTGACATGGCCTTTGAGTCATTAAAGATACCCTTCTCGCCATACAGAAACGGCTCAAGAGCCTCGCGTTGCGATGACTGGCCTGCCAACGGATAATATTTACTTTGCCTGCGTCCAAAGTCTTCACGCATGCTGTCTGCATTAACGTGAAAATTATATTCGAAATCAACAAGGAAAAATGGCTTTTCATCTGTAATACCCATGAGCCAAAGAAGAAAGTGCGATTTTTCCGCGGGGCTGCGATTCTTTGTCCACGCGCGAAATGCATCAGCATTCATCGCCGTACGCGCTGTCTCTTTTAAATCCAAATCTTTAGTTTTCTTAAAAGGGTCAAGATATAATGCTCGTACTTTTTCATATTGCTCAGGTGTCTTAGCCAAAAATTGCGCTGTTTCCGAGAGAACATCATCCCTGATCAACGAAGCTTCCGGAAAGAATCTCTTAATCTTTTCAAGCACATCACTCAAATTACCAAATTCCTCGGAATGTTCTGTGCGATATTGATCAAAAGCACTTAAAGCCAAATTGTCCCGTAATTCACGGCTGTTGATCATCCCCAGCAATTTCTCAATTTCTTCAACCGACTTATTTCTACCTTCAGATTGAATTGCCGCCTTAATCCACCTATCTCTTGCCGAAGATGACTGAAAGTAGTATTTCTCGATAATCTCTCGCTTTGCGGCCAAAGATAACTCAACAGATTCTACAGCAGCCTGAATTTCACTATCAGCCAAACGACTGACAAAAATATACAACTGAGCAACAGGCCCTCCGGGAACGGAATACATCATATCGTTATAATTGCCGATCTCTTGATCATGATCTCGTCGAATAGCAGCCTCATCTAATTTTGGAGCATTTTTGGAATATCGATCTCTCCAATAAGCCGCCACGGTTATTTTGTTAGACTCTTCCATTACCTCATCATGGACAAAATGAGGCATAATAGCGGCTATTGCTGAGAGAACATTTGCTCTCTCAACCGCCGATAGCCCAGCAATATGCTTTTCCATCCTTTTAATATCAAAAATCGCGTTATTATCACCAGTATATCCAGTCTGATTAATAAGCACCCGGTTAACAAAAAGTACATGGAGAACAAAATTACGGAATACTGAAGGCGGTATCCCTCGAACCACCGTATCAACAGCTTCTTCATAGTTAGCAGGAAGCAACGCGATAAAATCAAACAACCGCATAAAATCATCAAAGGATACTTCCTCTTTCATAAAGCGTACCGCGTTCCTGGGACGTTGTTTAGCGGCGAGTTTTTCATAATCGGATTCCTCCAACACTCCCTTACGAGCTATATCTCCGGCAAACACCTGCCAAGCACTGCTTCCAAATCTGACATCATCTTCTTTGAGCCTTATACCGTAGCCAAGCTCTACAAACAGCGCTTGTAAATAAAATGGTGCCGCGTATTTCCCAAAAGCTTCTTCCTGTTGTTCAGGCGTCGAGTCTTTTTCGGATAGCACTTGTCCAATCGATTTACGATAATGCTCCAGTAACGCCTTGATCAACCCGAACTCATTATCGTTAACATTTTCGATTCTCCTCTTAGGATTAATCCTATTCCATAACTCATGAACTCTAGGCCGATCTTCAGGCTCAAGAGACTGGTACCTTTCTTCTACAGAAGTCAAAACCTCATTAGGAGTACCTCGTCTGACTGGAAGGGAATTAATCATCTGTTTAATTTGAACATTTGAGAAAAAATCATCATCCTCTCTTTCCCTGACTTGTAACGCACCGAAAATAAAATCTCTCAAATCTTCACCTGACGGGATGGCTCCTAAAGCAATAATATAAAAAACCGGCCTTAGTTCACGGCGTGTTCTTTCAAGTAAAGACCGCAACTCCGTAGGTATATTTTCGGAAAGGACTCTTTCAAAAACATCACCAGCAAACATCTGAGTATTTTCACGCGCCATAAACCAAAGATCGCGAAAAATACCTAGATCATCGTTAATATGCTCTTGCTTTAATTTTAAAAATACCTTCTGGTGCATAACAACAAGATCTTCCGCCGAAATATTGTTGGTTTTTTTGTGGACAGCCTCGATAAAAAGCTTTAGCACATCTTGCATGTTTCGAACGATGTTTTCATTGGCCAATAGGTTTTCCAAATATTCCATCCTGCTTCCCTGAAAAACAATGCTTTGTCCTTTCTCAAACACAGCTTTTATATCCAACTTAATGAACTCGGCTCTTAATGAATTCCAGCCATCACTCCGGCGTAGAAGCCAATCCATTAGCTCTTTTTTTGCATCCGATGGAACTTCCTGGGCAAGTTCGTATAAACTCTTGGCTAGCGCGTCTGCGTGTAGCACATAATTAACCTTGGTGCCTAAAATTTCATAAACCCTAAGCAGCAGTTGGATGTCTTCCGGTTGCATCTGGCTTCGATAGACTCTTGATGAACTCAAAGCGTTGGCCATACCATTTAACGGCGTAGTAAATAAATATCCTTCAAAAAATCCCTGCGATTCTTGCATATTTACCAAATCGGTAAGAAATCTTCGGGCTTGCTCCAAGCTCAATGTCCCTTGCTTGGCATCATTGATCATTCTTGTATACAATCCGTATAAGAAACCGCTAGCATACATTTTAAATCGGTCGCTTGCGCGCGATTGGCCGTTTAGCGAATACACAGCGTGACGAAGACGCGAAAGAACAGCTTCTCCTTGTTCATGACGTTTATTTTCCTGCAACTTATCGACATTAATCGATAAAGAGAAGATATTCGGAACTCCCAATTCATAAATACGAAGAATTGTTTCAACAGATAATTGTTCGCCTAAACGTCTAAAAGTATCCAGGCTTGGCTCTGTCATCCACCCCAACATCACATAAATTTCATTTTTCATATATTCAAACAAAACTTTTCTAGCATCATCTTCACCGGCAAACTCTCTTGTCCGCTGTTCAAACACTATCTGAACCTGGCTCTGAGATAGCTTTTCAACATCAGGCAAAACCTCAAAACCAATAAGCATTGCAAAATGCAACTCTTCAATAGACCTTGCCTGATTCAATAAGGAAATAAGGCCAGATGCGCTTGTGACATTAATAACTTGTTCTTGAAATTCTCTGAACCGCGTTCTTTGTTGAACAATAGAGACAGAATTCAACGTAGTGGCTGGAACATCCTGATTTTGCCAGTGATAAGTCAAAATTTGATGCTCCAACTTTCTTAAACGCTCTTCTATTTGTGGATGGGTACCCCAGACGGTATCACGCTCGCCGCGGGCTCTCAGCCAATGATCAATACCGGCAAGAACGTGCGGTGCTGATCTGACTGAAAAACCGCCGCGATCCATCAACCACAACGCCAACAAATCACTTTGATACTCTTTCCCTCTATCTTCCGCATGCCGGTCGACTAATCCCTTCTTTTCATCAACACGCCCTTCATCAATTTCGCGACGGTTCTGTACGATATGCAAAATTTCATGAGACAGAACCCAAGCCAATGCATCTTGCGTTACATCAATATTATTGGCTCGGGAATATTCCGTCAGCATGCGAATCAGCCCTAAATTTACGACAATAGCATTGTAATAATTCACGACATATGCATTGGGGCTGACCGTATCTGCGAGGAAAAACTGAAACTCTTGTGGATTCAGCCCCTGAGCGATTAACAAACGGTCTATGACGCTACGTACCTCGTTATATAGCTGCTGAAATTTCTCGAAGCCTTCAAACCCAGGAGCAATAAAACGATCAACCATATCCTGTTTCTTTAGAAACTTTTCTTTAAGATCGACGTCGCGGTTATATTCATTCTGTGATTTTAAAGGTATTCCTGGAATAGTTTTTCCTACTTTTTCCCTCTTTGCCTTGGTAGTCTTTAATGTTTTCGCCCTAATTTCATCCTGCCTGCCGTCACCACCGGCAATGCGTGGCACCGCGAATAACTGGCCGCCTTGCTCAACTACAGTAGCCTGCCCTGAATCAACCAGTTCTCTAATTTCTTCTTGTGTCTTATCTTTTAATGGACCCATTCCTCTTATCTGGGTTTGATCAGTAGAATTTGGAAACACTCCTGTTGTTTGTGCTACAGCAGAAGTTGTGCTCGGAGTACTCTCCCCCGCGCCTTGGGCCTCAATCTGCACTGTATCGTCACTATCAACTTTAACTCCCAAGTCATGGTTACCCATAGTTAGAGGTTGGGCAACCGGAATAACTGAACTATTACCCGCTGCTCCCATTTGCCTGGTTAATTCCTCAGATAACTGAGGAGAACTCATAAGACTAGATATCCCTCCCGAAAAATAACTCCTGATGGTTTGACCATAAGGAGTAGTGATTGGTTCCTGGAGGTTGTATTGACCTTTAGTAAAGTTCTCCTTGTAGGCATTGAAGTAGGTAGCTACGGAGTAGGGGATTTTGGATTTAAGGTTGGTGAGGTTTTTGGAGTTGATGAGGTTTGAGATTGCTTCGTCGCCGACTTGTTGTTTAGCAGCTCCTCGCAATGACACGGAGTGGGTTTGACCCTGCTCCAATGACATGAAGCGTGCTTTGAACCATTGGGCTAGAATTAAGGAGTAGTAAACCTGTCTGAGTGGTGCATAGCGTTTAGCGTTGTTGATTTGTTTAATGAGGTTAGGGATGATCTCTTCTCTTAGGAGTTGAGCAGAGTATTCATTGAGTTGTTTTTCTCGGTCGTCTTTAAAGGAGTAGGTGGTATTGTCTTTTAGGTAGTCTTGTTCTAGCATTACTTTAAGGGTGGCTTTGTAAACATAAGCTGAATCTATTGATTCACGAATGATGATCTCATCCGGGACTATCCAGGGACGGGTAAGCGTGGGGATGGTTACGTTTTGGGTGCCATAGAGCTCTTGGGCACGGGTGTAGAGCTTATTCCAGTAGTCTTTGCCTTGAGGAGTTGAGGGGTTAGTGGCGTCTGCGGTGTCTTTTTTAAGCTCTAGGTCTGCTTCTAAGAGTATCTTGCCTACTTCTGTTTGGGCAAGCAGTGGGTCAATGATGTCATTGGGAGAATCGGGGCGTAGGTTGACCCAGAAGGTGTCGTTGGGTAGGGCTAAGCCTATGAAGAAGTAGTTGAGTAGGCCTTGGGTGATGGATTGAAGTTCAGGGACTGTCCCCGTAGGGGACTGTCCCTGAAGCTGCTTAAACTGGTCTCCTTTGTCTAGGAGGAGCTTGAAGTTGTTAGTCAGGCTGTCGTAGGAGAGGCTTCTTAGGTGCAGGGGGCGGAACTTCTCGATAAAGATATTGGAATGCAGGTTCTGCAGGTGACCGGCGATGTTAAGCTCTGCATTGGCTACTTGAGCAAAGCCGGTCTGCTGTAATAAAAGAGATATACACAGGAGGATGGAAAGAATTTTAAAGGTTTTGGATTGCTTCATTGGTTTGCCTACCGGTCTTTTAATGAAATTGTTTATGTAGAGACGCAAAATTTTGCGTCTCTACATATATATAAGTATGCTATATAGGTAAGCAAAAACAAGGGTAAATAAGGGGGGAAAAGAAAGGGGTTTCAAAACAAAAGGGGACGGTTCTCTTCTTCATAAAACCGATTAAGAGAACCGTCCCCTTTATTTGTTTAAAGTTATCCGGCTCCTTTTTAAAATCAGGAATACATTCGACGCAGTAGAAATTATAAATCTTATCTCATTCCCTCGCCTAATCATTTACTTCTGCCTCAATTCTAGCGTTAACATCCGGATAAACAGGATCATTACTGAATACTGAAACCTCCCTAATTAGTTTACCGGTTTTTACGTGCTCGCTGCTAAGATCTATTATTAATTCTAATTCGCCGCTTTCTTGGGGATTAATTTCTATCTGCCAATTTTCAGGAGCCCCTTCAGTTCCAAAGTAGGCAGTTTTATCTTTTTTAAACTTTAGAGAGGCAGCCGCGCAAGGGCAGGATGTTTTAAGATTTTTGATAATCAACGGCGAATTGCCTTTATTGAATAATTTAAACGCCTTGCTAATTTTGCCCTGTTTTCTATTTACGCTCCCAAAATCAAAAGAAGCGGGCTCCAGAAAAATCTGAGGCCGGTTCTTGCCTGCCTCTTTAATCAGCCTTTTTTCGGCTTGCGACTTAGTTTAGGCATCCGATACCGTATTCAGTGAAAATTTTTTAGCCACCCTATAAAAGATTTCTTCCTTTTTCGCGCCGCTTTCTAAAAGCGCCTCAATATAGGCCCTCATCTCTTTTGCCTCAGGACAACCGCATTTATCAAAAGACTCCTAGCAATTGCAGCATTTAAGCTTAGAGTATACCTCCGACTTCAAAACGCCGCTATCATAAGCAAACAAAGCCTGAAAAGAAAATACCGCACAAACAAAGAACAAAAAAATAAAACTTATTTTCTGATACGCGCGCATTAATTAATCCCTTTCTATCTCTATTGCTCACTATTTTAAACTAGCTTCGCGGCCCGATATTCCTATCTAGTGGTGATGGCCTTGATGGCCGGATGAACTACCCCAGCTTCCCCCATCGCCTCCTTGTTCGGTAGCGCAACCAGAAATCATAATAATCACTAAAAAGCATAGCGCCAATGTAATTTTTTTCAATTTACCTTCCCCTTATGGTTTAGCTTGCAATTCTTCATTAACTTTCTTTATGTATTTATCCGGGTCCTTTTTAAATTCCGAGATACATCCGGAGCAGCAGAAATTATAAACTTTACCCTCATATTCGTAGGTAACCTTTAATTTCTCATCAATCTTTTCTCCGCTTACAGGGCAGATTTTGTTGCCAACATTGACGGATTCTTTTGTTGCCGTATCTTCTGTTGCTTCTGCCGCGCCATGCTCATGCCCACTATGAACTTGCGCCAATTGCTGGCTACCGCTATGTTCGCCGCACATCATAGCAAAAGATAATTTGCTCATTCCAAAAACAAATAAACTTACTATTAGAATTAACGATATTTTTCTAAACATTTATTCCTCCAGTTTTTTATGTATACGTTATACCAGGCAGTTTAAGGTCATGCCCGGGACAACCTACTACAACCCTCTTTACAATGAGCTGCCGGCCTAATCAGCCAGCGGATATTGTTTCTTGCCATATCGATACACCTCCTTTATAAAAATTAAACTTCATAAACCTTTTTCTTGTTATTTATAATCTTCACAATTTCCATTGCCCAAAGTGGAAAAGATGAAATTAACAACACTAAAAACCAGTCAAATATCCCTAATGCTTCTGTTTTAAATATTTTCTGGGCAAAGGGCAGATATACGACAGCCATCTGCAAGAAAAATGATATTGTGGTTGCCAGTATCAATTTTTTATTAGTGAAAATCCCTATCTTAAAAAGTGATTCAGTCATATTCCGGCAATTAAAAGAATGAAATAGTTGTGAACAAGCAAGCACGATAAATGCAGCGGTCCTTGCCCGCTCAATGCCCTCCTTTTCGATAAACAAGACCAGGCTAAAAGCAAATAAACTACAAAAGGCAATAAAGGCGCCTTGCCATAGCATCAAGTATGCCCTTTGTTTAGTGACTACTGCTTCGTTGGCCTTGCGCGGAGGCCTTTTCATTATACCCGGGCTAACCGGATCAACTCCCAAAGCCAAGGCAGGCAGGCCGTCAGTAACCAGATTAATCCAAAGAATATGTATAGGCAAAAGCGGAGCAGGGAAACCTATCAGGGAAGAAACAAACATTACTAAAATCTCTCCGGCATTGCAGGATAAAAGATAATGCACAAATTTCTTAATATTATCGTAGATGCCTCTTCCTTCTTCAACAGCAGCAACTATAGAAGCGAAATTATCATCAGTAATAACCATATCTGAAACTTCTTTAGTAACATCGGTTCCGGTTATGCCCATGGCAACGCCGATATCCGCCTCTTTTACGGCAGGGGCGTCATTTACCCCGTCACCGGTCATCGCCACTACTTCCCCCCGCTTACGCCAGGCACGCACTATCCTTAACTTATGCTCAGGGGACACACGGGCGTAAACCGGAATCCTTTCTACCTCCCTATAGAGTTCATCGTCGCTTAATTTATCCAGCTCCTCTCCAGTCAAAGCTAAAGAATCTTCTCTGAAAAAACCAAGCTCCCTGGCAATGGCTACCGCGGTATTTTTATGGTCTCCGGTTATCATTACGGTTTTTATTCCCGCCTCAGAACACTCTATCATTGCCTTTTTAACTTCTTCCCGAGGAGGGTCGATCATGGCGATTAAACCTGCGAAAGTAAGATCTTTTTCAATTAGTTTTGCTTCGTATTTATCAGGAGCAATATCAAAAATTCTATAAGCCACAGCTAATACGCGCAAAGCCTTATCGGCTAAATCATTGTTTACCTCCAGAATCCTGCCTCTGTCGCCGCTGGTTATGCCTCTTGCCTGCCCTTTATCGTCAATATTCATGCAATCATTTAGAAGCACATCGGGCGCCCCCTTAACAAAAGCGATAAACTTGTTATTTTGGGTTTGGCGCACAATAGTCATTTTTTTACGTTCAGAGTCAAAAGGAATCTCTTGCGCAAAAGGAAATTCCTGCTCCAGTTTCTCTTTCCAAAATCCAAGCTTCCCCGCGGCAGTTAGAATTGCCCCTTCTGTAGGATCTCCCACTATCTTAAAACTTGAGTTATCTTTTACTAATTGCGCCCCATTACAAAGAACACCCGCGTTAAGCGCCTTAACTAAATCCGGATAATCACCTATATTAATTCCTTTTCCGTCAAGCAGGAATTCGCCTTTTGGTTCATATCCGACGCCGGTTACCTTGAATAAAGCGCCTTGGGCGTAGATTGCCTGCACAGTCATTTCATTTTTAGTCAGTGTTCCGGTCTTATCTGAACAAATTACAGTTGAACAACCTAAAGTCTCAACTGAAGGAAGTTTTCTGACGAGGGCATGACGCTTAACCATCCTCTGCACACCTAAAGCTAAAGCAATAGTAACTACTGCCGGCAGGCCTTCTGGAATAGCCGCTACCGCAAGGCTTACCGCGGTTAAAAATACATCGACAAGCTTACCGCCGCGCAGCCACTCTAGAAGGAAAACTAAACCTACCAGAATAAAGCATAGGTAGACAATCCATTTGCCAAATTGCTCTAACTTTTTCTGTAGAGGCGTAGATTCCTGTTCAATTTCCTGGATCATTCCGGCAATCTTACCTAACTCAGTCTGCATGCCGGTTTCAACCACTACCGCCCTTGCTTTGCCGGAGGATATTGATGTCCCCATATAGGCCATATTTGCCCGGTCCGCCAATGGGATTTTTTTTTCATCTAAAGCAAGAGTTGTTTTTAAAACAGGCGTTGATTCTCCGGTGAGCGAGGCCTCTTGAACTCCAAAATTAGAAGTAAGCCAAATGAGGCGGCTATCGGCGGGAATATTATCTCCTGCCTCTAATTCTATTAAATCCCCCGGCACTAATTCACCGGAAGGGATAATATTGTGCTGGCCGCTACGTATGACTTTAGAAGTTGGCGAGGATAGTTTTTTTAGGGCGGCTAAAGATTTCTCCGCGCGGTATTCCTGGATAAAGCCCAAGATAGCATTAAGAACAACTATGGCGATTATAGCTAAAGCATCAACCCACTCTTTTAAGAAACCGGAAACTAACGCGGCTGCGATCAAAACCCAAACAATAAAATCCTGGAATTGTTCAAAAAAAATACTTAAAGGAGAACGGCCTTTTTTCTCTTTTAATTGATTTGGCCCGTACTTATTCAATCTAAGCCTTGCTTCCTGGAGAGAAAGGCCTTTGTTTGAATCTGTTTCTAATCGCTTAATTGCTTCCTGAGTATCTAAATGCCACCAATTATTCACTCGATCCCTCATTTCTATTTACCCTTAACCCCTCAACGGAAGAATCGGGGCTTTTCCTTCTAAGGATCCCAAAATCACCCCTCCAAATTACATAGAATACCGGCAGAATAACCAATGCCAAAACAAGCGCGCTGAATAAACCAAAAATTATGGGCGCGGTGTAGCGCTTTAAAAATTCAGCGCCAATTCCGGTAGCAAACATTGCCGGCATTAACCCCAGGATATCCGCGGAGCAGGTCATCATCGCCGGCCGAAGCGCGCGGGCAGCGCCGCTAGAAACAACTTTATAAAGTTCATCCATTGAATTTATTTGTTTTCCTTCGCTAGTTGCCTTTTCCCACTCCGCATGAATAAAAGTAGTGATCAACGCGCAAAGCGCGGCCCCAATCCCCACCACCTCCAGCATTCCGGCATAAACCGCGATGGACATATTAAATTTAAGAAACATAATACTCCAAACCGCCCCTATTGCCGTAAAAGGCATTGCCAGCATAATGAATAGAGTAGAAACTATAGATTTGAAATTAAAGTAGTAGATAAGGAATATAATTAAAAGAGTGGCGGGAATAAGAATTCCTAACCTCTGCCTCACCCGCTCCATATATTCGTATTGCCCGCTCCAGGTAATGGAATATCCGGCAGGAAGCTTAACATTCTGACGCACTGTTTTTTTGGCATCGCGAACATATCCGCCGATATCTCGCCCAGCCATATCCACATAGACATATCCGGAAAGCAGCCCATTTTCATTTCTAATCATTGCCGGGCCTAAAACCAGTTTTATATCGGCAAGTTGCGCCAATGGTACCTGCATTCCCGACATCGTGGGCACCAGTACCCGTTTTAATTTTTCAATATCATCCCGAAACTCGCGCGCGTAGCGCACGTTTACTGAATAACGCTCCCTACCCTCAACTGTCGTAGTGATATTTTCTCCTCCGACAGCAGACATTATCACCATCTCTGCTTCTTCAACCGACAAACCGTAACGGGCTAACTGCTCACGCTTTAAATCAAAATCAACAAAATATCCTCCGGCAGTGCGCTCAGAATAAATACTACGTGTTCCGGGGACATCCTTTAAAACCATCTCAATGTGCTCGCCTATCTTTTCAATCTCTTTTAAATCCGCGCCAAAAATTTTAATGCCAATAGGCGTCCGCACTCCTGTAGTTAACATATCAATGCGCGCCTTTATAGGCATAGTCCAGGCATTGGTTACGCCGGGAAATTGCATTTTTTTATCCATTTCGCCGGTTAATTCCTCAAAGCTTAAAGGCCTCTTAAAAAAAGGCAAAAACTTGCCAAACATCGGCACTTTTCGCCAGTGCTCCCGGGATTTTAGGATTACCGTTGTTTCCATCATGGAAAACGGCGCAGGGTCTGTAGATGTCTCAGCCCGGCCTGCCTTGCCGAAAACACGTTCAACTTCCGGAAAACTCTTTAAGATCTTATCCTGTGTCTGTAATAACTTCTGTGTCTCGGTAACCGAGATTCCCGGTAAAGTAGTAGGCATATAAAGGATGCTTCCTTCATATA
Source organism: Candidatus Omnitrophota bacterium (assembly GCA_028712255.1). Lineage (NCBI taxonomy): Bacteria > Pseudomonadati > Candidatus Omnitrophota > Candidatus Omnitrophota bacterium. The sequence continues at coordinate 24,188 of JAQTQJ010000006.1, read as the reverse complement.
AAGGCGGCATAAATTCTGAGCCGAGTTTCAAGAAAACAGGCACAGTGACAGCTAAAGCTATAATTAAAAACGCAATGATAAGCTTACGCCTTCTAAAAGCGGCCCTGAGCATTCTTTGGTGATGTTTCATCAGAAAACGGGAGGCAAAATGATCCTCTAAATTTCTGGGCTTGGCCTTGGCTAAGAATATCATAATCAAAGCAGGGATTAAAGTAATAGAAAGCACAGCTCCGCAAAATACCGTAAATATCTGAGTTGCAGCCATAGGCCTAAAAAGCCTGCCTTCCTGGCCGACTAAACTAAAAAGCGGCATAAAACCAATTACCGTTACCATTAACGATGAGAATATCGGCGGACCGACTTCCTTCATTGCCTCAATCATAATCGCCTTACGCTCGCCCTTGATTAACCCAAGTTTTAAATCATTTAATTTGGTATGCACATTCTCAACTAACACCACTCCCACATCCACCATATCGCCGATAGCCAGAATTATGCCCATAATAGACATAATATTTACGGTAAGCCGCATTCCCAACATAGGAATAAAAGCAACCAAAGCGCCGATGGGAAGAATGATAATTGGCATCATAGAGGAAGGAATATGCAAGAGGAAAAAAATAATCATTGCTGCCACAATGAGAAAATCTTCAATTAATACTTCATTGATAGTTTCAATGGACTTATTGATAAGCTCGGTGCGGTCGTAAGTGGTAACAATCTTGACCCCTTCCGGCAGGCTTGGCTCGATTTCTTTTATTTTTTCTTTTACTCTATCTATGACCCGCAAAGCGCTCTCGCCGTGGCGCATTACCACAATTCCGCCTACCACATCGCCCTTGCCGTCAAGGTCAGCAACACCTCTACGTATATCCGGACCTAAAACAACGTTACCGATATTTTTTACCAATATGGGCGTGCCGGACTTCTGGTCGACGGCTAAAACAATATTCTCGATATCTTTCACCGAACGCGCGTAACCTCTGCCACGCACCATATATTCTGCCCCGGAAAACTCTAATAACCTACCCCCCACATCGTTATTGCCTTTGCGTATGGCTTCAACTACTTCCGTAATCGGGATACGATAAGCAAGCAGTTTATTCGGCTCAATATTGACCTGATACTGCCGGACAAATCCTCCAATGGGCGCTACTTCTGCTACACCGGGAACGCTTTGGATATAATAACGCAGATACCAATCCTGAAAGGTTCTTAATTCCGCTAGTGAATGTTTACCGCTCTCATCCACTAAAGCATATTGAAACACCCATCCTACTCCTGTGGCATCCGGGCCTAATTCTGTGCGTACTCCTTCTGGAAGGCGGGGAATTATTTTTGAAAGATATTCCAACGTCCTTGAACGCGCCCAGTAGATATCTGTCCCATCCTGAAAGATAACATAAACAAAAGAATAACCAAAATCAGAAAAGCCTCGGATAGCCTTAACCTTGGGTGCGCCCAATAAAGAGGTAACAATCGGATAGGTTACCTGATCTTCCATAATATCAGGGGAGCGATCCCAGCGGGAATAAATAATAACTTGGGTATCAGAGAGATCAGGCAGGGCATCTAAAGGGAGGCTACGCAAGGCCAAAACTCCAGCCAAAGTAGCCATGCCTACCAGGACAAAAACAATAAATTTATTCTTAGCGCAAAACTCAATTATTTTTTCAATAAAAGTTCGCATTGTCTTTACCTATATTTATTATTGGTTATGCTGGTGGCCTGTGCCCTCCAGCGCAGATTTTAGCTTGCTTTCAGAATCAATGAGAAAATTACCTGAAATAACTACTGTGTCGCCTTCTTTGAGCCCATCTAATACTTGAACATACTCTTCAGTTGAAACACCGGTTCTAACTTCAAGCGATTTAAAACGTCCGGGTTCAAGAACGAGAAAAACAATCTTGCGCAACCCTGAGTCCATAATTGCCTCCCTGGGTACAGCTAAATGCCCCCCTAAATCAGAAGACATTTGCACATCTACATACATATCAGGCTTTAACAAACTATCTTGATTATCCACTTTAATTCTTGCGCGCACTGACCTAGTCATCGCATTAAACACAGGGTCAATTGCCACAATAGCACCCTTAAATTCCTTCCCAGGGTAAGAAACGGCCGTCACGACAGCCTCCTGGCCAAGTTTGACCCATTCTAGTTCATATTCATAAATCGTCGCATATACCCAGGTAGTGTCCGATTCCAAAGAAGAAATAAGCAAGGACTGGTCGTTCTCTTTTGTTTCTCGTAATTCCTCAATCTGTTTTATATCTAAGCCTTGTAACTTTAATTTTAGCTTTGCCGCCTCAACCAACGCTTCAGCCCTGCTAACAACTATTTCTTGTCCGGATTCCTTTACAGAATCATTCGTTTTAAGCGCCTCGATATATTCTTGTTGCGCTTTATACAGCTCGGGGTCAAAAGCAACTCTGCCTACGGTCCTTATTATTTTGCTTAACGGCCTGTAGATTACCTTATCTGTTTTAACTCCAATTAATTGCTGTTTTTCCAGGCTCACATAAAAACCCTCTTGCCCTTCCTCCGGCACTCCGGATTCTTTCTCTATTGCCTGCGCCTCTTCCCTGCCTGCCGGCGAGGCAGGTTTTTTTACCAATTTCATATTACAGATAGGGCAATCGCCTGGTTTATCGGAAGTATAAGATGGATGCATTGGGCAGTAGTAAATTGCTTTTTTGGAAACAAGCTTCTTTTTTTTAGAAGTAGCTTTTTCTTTTGTTTCAGCTTGCATCTTATGGCCATCATGCTGAGCAGATACATATTTAGGCACAGCAAAAGAAACGCTTAAAATAATTATCGCCGACAAAACAGAAATTTTATTTTTCATACACACCTCTTTATTTTAAATTTATGCCAACTTTCCTTTCTAAATCCGCCAAGTTCATATTATATTCAACCAATGCCTGATAATAACTCATCCTGGTTTCAACAAGCATTCGATGGGCGTCTAAAAGCATCATAAAATCACCTTGCCCGGAACCAAAAGCAGCTATTGATGACTCAATTGAACTCTCTAATATAGGTATAAGCGAAGATTTATAAAGCCTGATTTTGTTTTTAGCAATCTCTATTTTTGCAGCCAAATCCTTGACTTCACTGAATGCCCTATTCTGCATTGCCTTATAGGCAGCCTCTGCCTCTTCAAAATTGGCGATTGCTTCTTTTACTCCATAACGCTGTTTTGTCCAAAACCATAGGGGCACGGTAAATGCCAACATCAAATCCCAAGGCCCTATGGTTCCGGTGGTAAAACCTCTCTCGGCGATTTTAGCCATTAAATCCGGAAAAAAGCTTCTTTTTGCCAATGACTTGGCATATTTATTTTTTTCTATCGCATAAGAGAAAATAATAAGTCCAGGTTGGTTAAGCAGGGTATTTTGGTATAAGGACTTAATATCTTCTTTAAAAGTAACCTCTTCAGTTAAATCAGGTATACCGAATGAACCTTCCGGATCCCTATTTAATAAGGTATTAAGCCTGGTTTGTTTTGCGAATTTTTCCTGTTCCAAATTCAGGAGGCCATTATTGAGGCTGGCAATTTCTGAATGTATCTTGAAAACTTCTTCTTGTGTAATATCTCCCAGCGAATAGTTGGTTTCGGCAACCTTAGCAATACTTTCCAATAATTTAAGGCTTTCTCTTTTTAGTTCAATTCCCTTATAATTCATAAATAAATCGTAATAGGCGTTCTTAACTTGGTTGATAGCTTCTAACTCCTTATTTTTATATTCAGCGGCAAACATTTGGGATTCAACCAAAGCAATTTTCCCTTTTAAGGACAATTTACCAAAAAAAGGAAAAAATTGGGAAACAGCGAGCATCCTATCTTCAGGCATAGTTTTATTTAATTGAAAGGGGCTGCCGGGAGCCTTTTCAAACTTAAACTCCAATATGGGATCATCAGGTGATTTTGCCTGGGGAATCCTGGCTTGCGCCGCCTCCCAACGCTTCTTTGCCGCCAAAATATCAGGATTATTTTCCCTTGCTTCTTTTAGCAGTGGCTCAAGCAAGAGCTCCTCTTGAGAAAAAGAAAAACCATAATTTAAGATAAATATATTCACTAAAATTATGGTCACAATTCTTTTTAACATTTTAAGCCGTCTTTCTAAAACGTGAGATTAATTCCACGACTTCGGCTACCTTTTTCTGTTTTTCAGCTTCCGACCTTCCTTTCAAAGCGCTTATAACACAACCGTCAACATGCTTTTTGAATATTTCATCCTCTACTTTATGCAACGCGCCGATTACCGAATGGATCTGGGTAATAATATCCACACAATAACGGCCATCCTTAATCATCTTCTGTATGCCGCGGACTTGTCCTTCAATCTTCTTTAAAAATATTAGCTGCTCATTATGTGTAGTAGGATTTTTCATGGTATTTCTCCTTTTGATTTAAGTATACCATACCCCCCTACCCTATGTCAAGAAAAATCTTACTAAAGTTTAAATCCCGGGGACAGTTCTATTTTTCCCTCATGTCATTCCCGTGAAAGTGGGAATCTAAAATTATATCCCCCCGCTTCCGCGGGGATCACAGAAAAATAGAACCGTCCCCTTGTTTTTCTAAATCTGTATCCAATCCTTTAATACAGGCTGATAACCCCTGGCTTCAAGCATAGCCTTAATATCAGACACATTTCTTTTATCCTGAATCTCAAATTGGCTAGGTTTATCATCATCTTCTTTATAAATAGTATGGCCCCCAACACAGGTTGTGGAACCAGCGGAAATTTTAGTAACTCCAAGAGGTAAAATATTTTCCCTAAACGAGGCCTTCTCGCGCGTTGATACCGTAATCCCTAAACGAGGCAAAAAAATCCTAAGTGCCAGTATTATTTGCACAATATTCTTATCAGTCACTTGGCTAACAGGTTTAAAATCGTTAACCTGCGGCTGAATCCTGGGAACTGACACTCCAATCTCAATATCTGGAAATTTATCCTGGAGATATCTAGCATGAAGGCCAAGAAAAAATACCTCCCTCCTCCAGTCTCCCAAACCAAGCAGAGCACCAATAGAAATACTCCTCATTCTAGCTTTTGCTCCTCTTTCAGGGGTATCCATCCTAAATTTATAATCACTTTTTGGGCCGCAAATGTGTAATTTCGCATAAAGGTCTTCATCATAAACTTCCTGATAAATCGTTAAACCATCCACGCCTTCTGCAGCTAACTTGGCGTATTCATCAAGAGATAGAGGATAAACTTCAATAGAAATTGACGTAAAATATTTTTTCAGGATCCTAACACAATCCTGAATATAACTAATTGGACTCATAGCGACTGATTCACCAGTTAAGATAAGAATATGTTTTAATCCTGAGGAAGATATAAATTGCGCCTCCTTTTCTACTTCTTCTAAATTAAGTTTTCTTCTTTTAATATTATTGTTTGATTTAAAACCACAATAAAGACAAGAATTATCGCAGTAATTCGATAAATACATCGGAGTATAAAGCTGCATGGTATTACCAAAATAATTTTTGGTTACCTCATGCGCTCTCTGAGCCATAACTTCAAGATTATTTTCTGCCTGCGGAGAAAGAAGCCCTAGAAACTGCTCTGCATCAAGCTTGTTTCTATCCAAAGATTTTTCGATAGAGGCGGGTGAAATTGAAATAAAAATATTCTTTAAATTTAGTTCTTTATTTCGAGAATATATTTCATAAAAACTCATTGTGAATTTTTACTTTCTCTTAAAAACCCGGTCAAAGGGCTTGAGGCGCTGGCTTTCCCTATTGCTGGTATGCCCGCTAAATAAGCAAGCCTGCCTGCAAAAACTGCCCTACTAAATGCTCCAGCCATTTTCACCGGGTCTTGTGAGACCGCAATAGCAGTATTAATCAATACCGCAGCGCACCCTAACTCCATACACTCGCAAGCCTCTGATGGCTTTCCCAGGCCAGCATCGACTATAACCGGCAGATCAATCTCATTAATCATAATCTCGATAAGTTCGCGGGTTCTCACTCCCCGATTACTCCCAATCGGAGAACCTAAAGGCATAATTGCGCTGGCCCCTGCATCAACCATTCTTCTGGCTACCGATAAATCAGGGCTCATATAAGGAAAAACCGCAAAACCTTCCTTGACCAAAATTTCTACTGCCTTCAATGTTTCTATGTTATCAGGAAGCAGATACTTATTATCACGGATAACTTCTAGCTTAATCCAATTTCCTGCCCCGCTTTCTTTGGCAAGGCGGCCAATACGCACCGCCTCCTCTGCATCTCTGGCACCTGAGGTATTTATCATCGTCAGGCATGATTCTGGGATATAATCCATAATATTTTCTGTTTTTGAACCGCTATCTACTCTTCTTAAGGCAACTGTTGCCACCTCTGCTTTGGCCGCTTCCAAAGCTTGTTTCATTAACGATAAGCTGGCGAATTTTCCTGTTCCGATAAAAAGCCTGTTGCTTATTTTTTTACCTGCTATCTCCAATATATCTTCCATAATTACCCACCCCCGACAAAACTTATAATCTCAATGGAATCGTTCTCCTCTAAGAAAGTATCCTGCCATTCTAGCTTAGGTACTATACGTAGGTTATGCTCGACAACTACATGTTCTGGACGTAAACCTTTTGCTAAAATAAGCTCGTTAATACTTGATCTTATTCCTATTTCTTCAGATTTACCATTTATAGTTATAAACATAGTTTATGCCTTTTAAACATAGAAAAGTGACAGTCACAAAAAGCGTGACAGTCACTTTTGTCATTCCCGCGCAAGCGGGGATCCAGTCTTGATGAATTTCAAACAATCCCATTATCCAAAAATTTCTCTCCTTTTGCCCAATTCTCGCCACTCACCTCATCAATAACTAAATAGGTAGCCTCCTTGGGTTTTCCAGCAACTTTTAAAAGTGTATCTGAGAATTCTTTGGCAATTTTTTCTTTTTGATCTTGCGTAAGTTTACCAACTAATTTCAAGTTAATATAAGGCATTTATTCCTCCATTTTCAACCGTCATTCTGAGTCCGCCATTGGTTTTAGTGGCGGACGAAGAATCTAGATCCTTCGGGCCTGCAGCCCTCAGGATGACGATCTATTTAGAAATCAAAAATATTCCCGTTTGTGCAAACAAATTAGAAAAAAAAGGAATCCTTTTGTTTTCCCCAATAGCAATACTTTCCTCAACATTAATATCCTTGGAACGGCAATAATTTCTAAAATCGATTATGCTTAAAAAATGAAGGTTCGGCGTCTCATACCATTGATAAGGTAAACCTTCGGTTACAGGCGCCCGGCCCTGAAAAAACATTTGCAGCCTTGATTTGTAATAGGCAAAATTGGGGAAACCAACAATCACTTTCTTCCCTACCCGCAAAGCATCAGCGAGAACTTTATCCACATGAATAATTTGCTGCATACTTTGGTTAAGCACCACATAATCAAAGGACTTATCGCTAAATTCTGCAAGGCCGCTGTCGATATCGCCATGAAAAACATTCAGCCCCTTAGCCACGCACTTGTAGATTGCTTGCTCATCGATTTCAATCCCTTGTCCGCGGATTTTTTTCTCTTTAATCAAAAGATACAAAAGATCTCCGGTTCCACAGCCTAAATCTAGAACCGTAGACTGCGGTTGAATTAAATTCAATATAACTTCATGATCCAATTGAATAACCTTAGAAGCCATATTCACCGGTCACCTCATAAGCATAAAATACTTTTTTAAGGAAATGCCTGATTAAATGCGATTCCTCTTGAACTTCCAAGAGAAAAGCATCATGCCCATATGTTGAATCAATTTCACAATAGGTAGTAGCAACACCAGCAAGCTTGCAGGCTTTAACGATCTCCTTTGATTGGTAGGCCGGATATAGCCAGTCGGACTTAAAAGAAATAACCATGACTTTCGATTTGTTCTGGCGCAAAACATCCTCAAAACGAGCGCCGCCTGATGCATCAAAATTATCCATTGCCTTGGTAATGTAGAGATAAGAATTGGCATCGAAACGTTTCACAAAATTATCACCGCGATAATGCAGGTAGCCTTCTACTTCAAAATCGGCGGTAAATTTAAAAGGATGGCCGTTTTCTTTTTTCTGTCTACCGAATTTTTCAGCCATTGACTTATCACTCATATAAGTAATATGTCCAATCATCCTGGCCACTGCCAAACCCTTTGAAGGGACCGGACCGTCATAATAGTTACCGGATTTCCAATGCGCGTCAGCCATAATTGACTGCCTGCCTACTTCATTAAAGGCAATCTGCTGCGGAGAATGTTTAATGGTTGTGGCAATAGGAATTGCACTGCATATATTATCAGGATAATTAACCAACCAGGATAAAACCTGCTGGCCGCCCATTGAACCCCCAATCACGGAAAGTAATTTCTCTATTCCTAGATGCTCAATTAAGCGCTTCTGAGCGCCAACCATATCATTAATACTGATTATCGGAAAATCCAAAGCATAAGGCTTGCCGGTTTTAGGATTTATGCTTGAAGGCCCTGTAGATCCTTTACATCCTCCCAATATATTAGAACAAATAACAAAATATTTATCCGTATCTACTGCTTTCTGTGGGCCAATAAAAGCATCCCACCATCCGCAAGTATCTTCCTTTTCATACACCCCTGCAGCATGAGCATCTCCTGAAAGAGCATGCACAACAAGGACAGCATTACTCTTATCTTTATTCAAAACACCGTAAGTCTCATAAGCCAAAGTAACAGGCCCAAATTTCTCTCCACTCTCAAGCTTTAACGAATCAAAAGTAAAACTTTGAGTTTCTACATTACCTACTGAATTATTTTGAACTATTTTATTTTCTCTGATCATACTTTTACATCCTGAAAAAGCCAAGTACTTAGGTATCGTTCTCCTGTATCCGGAAGAATGACTACGATAATCTTGCCTTTATTTTCTTTACGTTTAGCTACTTCTAATGCCGCCCAGACAGCCGCGCCGCTTGAAATCCCAGCAAGGATTCCTTCGGTTTTAGCAAGTTGCCGTGCAACTTCACCAGAATTATCGTTAGTTACCCGAATAACCTCATCAATAATAGCACGGTTTAGGACTTGCGGTATAAATCCTGCGCCAATCCCCTGAATCTTATGTAACCCCGGAGTTCCTCCGGATAAAACCGGCGACGCATCAGGTTCAACTGCAATTGCTTTAAAACTCGGTTTTCTTTTTTTAATTACTTCAGCTACGCCAGTAATTGTGCCACCTGTGCCGACTCCGCATATTAAAATATCAATTTTGCCGTCAGTATCATTCCATATTTCTTCAGCAGTGGTTTTACGATGAACCTGAGGATTTGCCGGATTATTAAACTGTTGTAAAATAATGGAATTGGGAATTTCTTTAGCCAATTCCTCCGCTTTTTTTACTGCTCCCTTCATCCCTTCTGAGCCAGGAGTTAAAACTAACTTAACGCCAAAAATCGCTAACAACTGTCTTCGCTCAATACTCATGGTATCAGGCATAGTCAGAATTAATTTATATCCTTTTGCGGCGGCAACAAATGCTAGAGCAACTCCGGTATTACCACTAGTAGGCTCAATAATCGTAGTATCTTTCTTAAGCACCTCTCTCTTTTGTGCATCTTCGATCATCGCTACCCCAATCCTGTCTTTTACGCTTGAGAGCGGATTAAAAGATTCTAGCTTTACTAATATAGTCGCCTCTAAACCTTCGCTAATATGGTTAAGCTTAACTAATGGAGTATTACCAACTGTCTTAGTAATATCAGAAAATATTTTTCCCATTAATTCCTCCTTACCAATAAAGGGGATGGTTCTCTTAAAGAAGAGAACCGTCCCCTTTATTTTACTTTTGCTAAAGATTGTTCAATATCTGAAATAATATCATCAATATGCTCAATACCAATCGATAAACGAACAAAATCCGCAGTTACCCCTGTTGAAAGCTGCTCTTGAGCGGATAACTGCTGATGCGTTGTGGTTGCCGGATGTATTGCCAGGCTTTTGGCATCTCCAACATTAGCAAGATGTGAAATTAATTCCAAAGAATCAATAAATTTCTTCCCGGCTTCTAAACCACCTTTAATCCCAAAACCCAATATTGCTCCCTGGCCTTTTGGAAAATATTTTTTAGCCCTCTCTTTTTCAGGGCTATCATCTAAGCCCGGATAATTTACCCAGGACACTTTAGGATGCTTCTTTAAATATCTTGCTACAGCCAAAGCATTCTCAGAATGCCTGGGCATTCTCAAATGTAACGTCTCAAGCCCCTGCAAAAACAAGAAAGAATTAAAAGGCGATACTGCCATCCCTAAATCACGCAAAAGAGTAACTCTGGCTTTAATAATGTAAGCGATATTACCTAAGGGCTTTAACGCCTCAACAAAATTAATCCCGTGATAACTTGGTTCAGGTAGGGCTATTAGAGGAAATTTCCCATTAGCCCAGTCAAATTTTCCGGAATCCACAATTATCCCGCCTAAACTTGTGCCATGGCCGCCGATAAATTTAGTCGCTGAGTAAACCACAATATCTACGCCATAATCAATCGGCCTAAGCAAATATGGAGATACTGTGTTATCAAGCACAAAAGGTATGCCATTTTTATGCGCTAGCTTGGAAATACCTTCTAAATCAGCGACATCAAGTTTAGGATTTCCGATTGACTCTGCATATATTGCTTTAGTTTTAGAAGTAACTGCCTTCTGTATAGCATTGAGGTCATTTGATTTGACGAAATTAACTTTAATTCCTAAACGTGAAAAAGTATAATGAAAAAGATTATACGTACCACCGTATAAATTATCCGCAGATATAATTTCATCCCCGGCTTGGGTAATATTAAGCAAAGCCAGCGTGATCGCCGACTGGCCGCTAGAAACAGCCAAAGCCCCAACACCGCCATCCAATAGAGCCATCCTCTTCTCGAATACATCAGAAGTCGGATTCATTAAACGGGTATAGATATTACCGAATTCCTTTAAACCAAAAAGATTGGCAGCATGAACAGTATCCTTAAATTGATACGAAGTTGTCTGATAAATAGGTACCGCACGTGATCCTGTTACAGGATCTGCTTCCTGTCCTCCATGCAAAGCTAAAGATTCAACTTTTAGTTTTGAATCAATTTTAGTCATTTTAAGCCTCCCGAATTTTACTGATTATTGTAATTATTATACTACTAAATCCAAATAAATCACTATGAAAGGTTTTACGTAGATAATCCATTATTAAAACGGATAAAACAAATAACCGTGTCATTGCGAGGAGCGTAGCGACGAAGCAATCCAAAACGAGATTGCTTCGGGCACTTCGTGCCCTCGCAATGACACTCCCCCTTAACTAACCTTCTATTTCTTCTCAATAGTCACTGCCCAATAATTATCTATACGTTTCTGCCCAAGCACCTTATGCCCCTCAGCTTTAACTGAACCAGGAACATTCTCAATAGGAGCTCCATCATCAAGCCATATTTCCAGAAGATCTCCTGTTTTTAATTTAGCAAGTTCGATTTTAGTCTTTACAAAATTAAGCGGACAAGTAACTCCCCGAAAGTCTTTGACTATGGTTATGGCTACTTCCTTTTTACTAGCTTCTGGCATAACAACAGGTTTTTTAAAATTAAAACTATTATCCATAGTTTCATATAGCGCCTGTACAGCCTTAGCCAATTCGAGCACCTGGGCTTGCTTTGCTAAAATCTTATCAGTATCACCACGCTGAGCGTCCGTAATAATATCGCGGAATGACTCATCAACAAGCCCCGTTCCTATAAAATGACTAAGAAATCCTTCATATGACTCCTTGTGGTTTTTTGCGTCAAGCCCGCGGGTAATCAAAAGCGCACGGCTTGCATAAAATACAAGCTCACCCAGTAATTTCTCTTTTTGACCAACATCCAGTGTATCTTTTGCCAATGCAGCTTGAGTATTTCTTATGTTATTTAAATCCATTTCAAGTAGATCAAAGAATCCAGCAGAGCATTCACCCGCCTTGCGTTCAGCCAAAGAAAAAATGGTATCCGCTCCCCAGTCAAAATAATATTTTTTGTCTTCGCCAAAACCAGGTACCTTAGAATAACGCAAAATAATTTCCTTTAAATCCACCTTTCCGCTTTCGCGAATATATTCACGAAAGTTCGTAAAACTTTCTGCTTTGGATATAAAGGCACTTAGAAAATCCTTTACCAATAAAATTAAAGCTTTAGCAGGAATTTCACCGATATATTCTGCAAGTTTAGTTTGCCCGTCATTAATAATTGCTCCGGCAAATACACTATATGCCGGATACAGTCCATCAAGATTTCTTAAAGCCTTTCCGGAAAAACCCAAATCAGCTACCGGATGGTGGCCGCAAGAATTAGGGCATCCGGAAAAATTAATCTTAATATCTCCAATTTTATCCAGATTCAAATTACTATTTTTAAGCTCATCCATCAAGGCCCGCGCAGCTTGGCGGGAAAAACAAATACCAAGCTGACAAGTTGAAGCCCCGGTGCAAGAAAGAATTCTTGCGTAAAGTGCCGGTTGATTTAGTTGGCTGATAGTATTTTTAAGAAAAATAAAGAGATCGAATAGATAATCTGACGGGATATTCCTAACCAGAAAATTCTGGTCTTTTGTCATACGCAACACATCACTGCCAAAAGGCTTTAAAAACCTTGCCAGCCCAGCCACGCTGTCGCAGGAAATAAAACCAAGCTCTATTGGAATTAATACCGAATACAAACCTTCTTGTTTTTGCGGTTTAACAAAACGTGTTTTCCATACTAAAAAATCCTCCTGGTCAAAAGATATCTTTTGGCCGCCAGCCGTAGGAGCCACTACTTGTACTTGGTCTTCGATAAGTAACGGGGTTACTCCTTGCGCATTGATTATCGCATACTCTTCAGAAAAACGTTTTCTAAACTCTTCCTCACCTAAGTTTTGCCATAAAGAACGCAAACGTGCGGCGTGTTTATTCCTGCGGTTTCCGTATTTAAAAAAAACGTTTTTCAATGCCTTAGTTACCGGATAAACTTCCTCCGCATCGATAAAATCTAGCAATAATTTTCCTTCTGCTGATTTAGCGCCTAATCCACCTGCCGCATAAACCCTAAACCCTTTTCTTCCATCTTTTATTTTTGCAATAAAACCAACATCAGAAATAGTAGCATACCCCTCATCTTCTGCTGAGCCGGAAAAAGCAATCTTAAATTTTCGGGGTAAATTCCAGGAATCACTTTCAGCAATCAATCTCGTAGTCAAAGCGCTTACATATACAGAAACATCAAATATTTCCTGAGGGTCAATTCCCGCGTCCACTGCACAGGCTATATTACGAACTGTATTACCACCTCCACCGCGAGTTGATAATCCAATTTCTTTAAGGCGCCGCATAATAGCAATAATATCATCAAGTTTTACATAATGAATCTGTAATTCCTGACGAGAAGTAACATGTACATCTCCTATGCCGTATCGCAAAGCAATAGCACTAACCCCTTCTAGTTGTACAGGCGTAATAAATCCTCCAGCACACCTGATACGCACCATATAGGTATCAGTTTGCCGCTGTTCGTATACACCAAACGGAACACGGTGAGCCTTAAGTTCAGTTGCCGAAACCTCACCTAATCTATGCTTACGAATCAATTCCTCAAGTGAATCGATCTCCGCATCTAACCCAAGAGGTAACTCATACCCTTTTATCATCAACGGCCTCCAAACTAATTTCGTTAACTTCGCCATTTTTTATTGAAAATACCCGCACATCTTCTTTCACCCCTAACAAAGAAACAATAAAATAATTCATAGCCGGGTCATATGCCAATTTTATATCTTCTTGTGATGGACGGGCAAGACTGGATGGATGGCTGTGATACACAGCGCACAAATCCAATCCCTGTGCTCGGGCATCTTTAACTGCTATAAATTGTTCTTTTGGATCAAAAGAAAAATGCTCGCTGCTTTTATCAATATTGGTCAACGTAAATTTTTTAATGATTATGCCGTCTTTAGCGCCAAGATACCCACATGCTTCAAGTGGGGATTCTTTTTTAGCGTGATCTATTATCTCCCTAATAACCTTATTTATTATTCTCATTTCTTTTTCAAATCACAAGCAGGCAATTCTTCATCAACCAATTCTTTAATAGTTGGATTATTACCACAAACCGGACAATCCGGATTTCTTCTAAATTGTGCCTGGCGAAACTTCATATCCAATGCATTAAAAATCAACAGGCGATTTATAAGAAGATCTCCTTTTCTGAGAATAAATTTTAATGCCTCAGTTGCCTGAATTGTACCCAACATCCCGGCAACAGCCCCAAGAATACCGGCTTGTGAACAAGTGGACACTGCGCCTTTTGGAGGAGGTGAACCGAATACACATCGATAGCATGCCTGGCCAGGCACATAAGTCATACTCTGTCCGTCAAAACGTAAGACTCCTCCATGGGAAAAAGGCTTAGCAACAAATACACAGGCATCATTAATCAAAAATTTAGCGGCAAAATTATCTGTGCCATCAATAATGAAATCATAATCCTTAATAATCCCTTCAATATTACCTGAATAAACCCTAGTTTGATACGTATTTACTTTTACGTCGGGATTTATTAAAGATATCTTTTCTTGAGCAGAAAACACCTTAGGTTTACCAACATCAGGATTAAAGTGTATTACCTGACGTTGCAGGTTTGATAATTCAACGTTATCGCCATCGACTAACCCAATAGTGCCCACTCCTGCAGCTGCCAGATATAAAGCGGCCGGTGCACCAAGCCCACCAGCTCCAATAATAAGCACCTTACTGTTTAAAATTTTTTCCTGGCCCTCAACACCAACATCACTAAGAATAATGTGGCGGCTATAACGCTCTATCTGTTGTTCAGTAAAATCCATTATATACCCTCCAAGGCCTGCTTGATATCGGAGATTAAATCACGGCAATCTTCAATCCCGACAGCCAGCCGGATCAATGTATCGCCAACCCCCATCTCTTTTTTTAACTTATCATCATATTCGCAGAAGATCGTTGAAGCCGGATGCAAAATTAAAGAACGGCTATCCTGCAGATTAGTGGCACGTCGGATAAGTTTTAAATTATTCAGAAATCTAAAACATTCGCTTTTTGACCCCAGGTTAAAAGTTAAAACCGCACCCGGTTTTTCACCGAACTGCTTGCGGGCGATTTTATAAAAAAGTGATCCTTTAAGCCCAGGATAATTCACGCTTTTTACCTGCTTTGCTTGCTTCAAAAATTCAGCAATCTTCTGAGTATTGGCGCAAGCAACATCAAGTCTAAGCGGCAATGTTTCAAGGCCTAGGCTTTGCAAATAAGCATTATGCGCAGACATACAGGCTCCAATATTCCTATATACTTCACGCCTAAGCCGGCTGATAAAAGCAAAAGGCCCGAATTTGACTGCATCGTTTTTGAGCTTATCATTCTTCTTCCAATCATAGATACCATAATCAATAATCAATCCGCCAACACTAGTAGCACCACCAGAGATCCATTTGGTGCTTGAGATAACTTCGATATCCACCCTAAAATCGCGAGCCGAAAAAATATACGGCGGTGTCATCGTGGTATCGGCGATAAGTAAGATATTTGTTTTTTTGGCTATTTTAGAAAGAGACAAAATATCAGCCACCTCAAGTTGAGGATTGGTAATTGTCTCTAAAAATATCGCTTTTGTTTTATTGTCAATAAGGCTTGCCACATCCTTAGGCTTAGTTAAATCAGTATAGCGCGTCTTAAGCCCCCAATCCTTTAAAGTTTTTTCAAACAACGAATAAGTATTGCCAAAAAGATGCTTGCTGGTAATAATATTATCCCCTGCTTTTGCTATAGTTAATATCGTATTAGAGATCGCCGCCATCCCAGAAGAAAGAGCCATAACTCCTAAAGCATCAGACATCATTTTAACCTTTTGCTCGAAATGCTCAACTGTCGGATTACTTATTCGGGAATACATATGCGCCTGCTTCCTACCTGAGAAGGCCAACTCCAAGTCTTCAGCAGTTTTAAACTCAAAAGTCACATCATCATAAACCGGCATATGTAAAGATCCATGTGGGTCCTCTTTAAGGAATTTCGTATGCAAGATCCGGGTAATAAATTTTAACTGGCTTCCGCCTCCCATAAAGTAAAGAAAATCCAGCTGATCATTCTCTTTCAGTCGAATCTTATCAAATTTTACCTTATCCACAAACTCGCCATTGAGTTGGACAGAAACCATTTGGGGGTTTTCTACATTAGCTATCCTCAGTAAATTAGTAATCGATGAATTTTGATCATCAATCAACCGATCTTTACCATTTAATTTAATTTTCATACATTTCCTCTCTTGCCAGTAAGACAACACCAACGCAATACCTCTTAATGCTAAGTGAGTTGCTAAGCCTCGAAATATTGGTGCATAGAGAAATATCTTTCTCCAGTATCCGGCAATACCGTAACTACTGTTTTACCTTTTCCCAGTTCTTCCGCAACCTTTAAAGCAGCCCACACAGCTGCACCAGCAGAAATCCCAGCGAAGATACCCTCATCCTTAGCAAGTAACTTTGAAACCTTAAAAGCATCTTCATCTTTGACTTGAATTATAGAATCAATAATACCTAAATTTAATATCTCCGGAATAAACCCAGCACCAATCCCTTGAATTTTATGCGGGCCCGCTTTTCCGCCTGACAAAACAGGGCTATTCTTAGGCTCAACAGCAACTATCCTTATAGATGGATTATGTTTCTTTAAAATTTCACCAACTCCAGTAATTGTTCCTCCTGTACCGACTCCTACCACAAAAGCATCTAAATTACCTTGGGTAGCTTCTAATATCTCAACTGCCGTTGTTTTACGATGCGCCTGCGGATTAGAAAGATTTTTAAACTGATGCAACATAAAAGCATTAGGAGTTTTCTTAAATATTTGTTCAGCTTTCTTTATTGCTCCGTTCATACCTTCCTGAGCCGCAGTTAGCACAACCTGGGCTCCATAAGATTTAAGTATATATATTCTTTCCAAACTCATTGCCTCTGGCATCGTGAGAATACACTTATATCCCTTAACTGCCGAAATCATCGCTAAACCAATCCCAGTATTGCCTGATGTCGGTTCAATAATCGTAAATCCTTCTTTGAGTAACCCTTTTTTTTCTGCATCCTCAATCATTGAGAAACAAATTCTGTCTTTTAAGCTCCCTCCGGGATTAAAATACTCTAATTTTGCTAAAACTTGTGCAGAATCCTGTTTGACCAGACGATTAAGTCTTACCAATGGAGTATTACCAATCAACTCAATAACATTATTAGCAATCTTATTAGAAAAAGGCATTCGACCTCCTTTTAATCCTATCCAATCTTGTTTATTAGAAATAATAACAAATATGATATTGCTATTGACAATATAGGAGTAATAGCCCACACAAAAAATGTTTTTTTAGCTAAATGAGAGTCTAAAGTGGTTTTATGGCCGTTTTTTAGTGAACTAATAGCAAAAATAGAACACATATTAAGTTGAACCAATGATTGTGGTATCCCTAATAAAGACGCAAAAATTAAAAGCGTAGCAGTCACAAAGGACACGATAGTACTAGAAAGTATACCTAAAGGAACTATCTCTTTACCGGCCGTATCCATATTACCTTCTCCCAGTAATATAGCACCTATTCCAAAAAGTGGTCCCACAATAATCAATCCCGGCATTATACCAACAATATTTGCGCCAAACAAAGGACCAACAGCATTGGCCACATTATTCGATCCGATAGCGAAAGCAACATAGCAACTTACCAAAATTCCGGTAATTTTTATCTTCTTATCATGCGCAAATAATTTTTCATAAATATATAAATTTCCATGTCGGGGAGGGTAAATAATCCTATATAAAAAGAAAGTAAAAATATATGATGCTGAAGGAAGGATAATCCACATAGGAATTATCTTAATTAACAAAACTTTAAAATAAAGGTATTTGAAATATAATCCCACTCCCGTAATAGCCCCTACCGTTACCTGGCTGGTAGACTGAGGTATTTTTAAAATATTGGCTAGAAATAGGCTCAAAGTTGCAGAAGCAATAATTACTAATACCGTATTAAAAGTCAGGAATTCTTTTGGTAACAAATTCTTACCTAATGTAAGACTGACATTACGGCCCAAAAGAATCGCTCCTAAAACAACAAAGATGCTAAAGAGGATTATCGTCTTCTTTTTTTTGATTAACTTTGCCCCATAAACTGCGGCAAACGAGGGGGCTATACCGCTAGCTCCCATGTTTATAGCAAAAAATATAACTAAGCCTATTAATAAAGACAGCTTAATCAATATTAGATCCCCTTTGCGCTTATTCCAGTTTTTAACGATCGGGTATGTATACCGCACTCTCCGCCACATTTACTAGTGCCAATCCAGCGGCCGGCGCGCTCATTATCATCATTGGTAATCTTTGTGCAAGGCGCACAACCAAGCGAGCGATATCCTTCTGCATACAATGGATTAACCGGCACCTGATACAATGCCAGATACTGCCAGACTTCACGCTCTTTCCAAATAAGAATAGGATTGAGTTTAATCAACCCCTTATCCCTTTCCTCTACTTCTTTAAAATCAGTACGAGTGCGCCCTTCAGTACAGCGTAATCCCGTTACCCAACATTTCACATGCATCTCTTCAATAGATCTTTTCACAGGTTCAACTTTTAGAATATCACAACATTTATCCGGCTCAGTTTCATATAATTTATCTGGAATCTGGGAATCATTTTGATAAACTTTTAATTCAGGATATCTTGCTACTTCTTCCTTCATAAATGCTATCGTTCCCGCAGGTTTAAACCTAGTGGTAACGATAAAACCGCGGATTTTTGGATCTACCTTTTTTGCTAAATCCCATACTGCCACCGAATCCTTACCCAAACTATTCGCGACTACCAGCGAATCTCCATAACACGCATAAGCTTCTTTGATTAGCTGTTTTGATCTGTCTACCTTCTCCTTAAAATTTAACGTTTCCACCAACTCTTTTAAATCATCCTTATTATCTAATAAGCTCATTTCCGTCTCCTTTTTGTTTAGGTTTTAACTCTTAATTAAATTTGATAAGCTACTGTTTTTCTGCTGGCTTGCATATCACTGGCAAGTTTCTCAAATGTAATATTATCTACTATTTCCGAAATAGCGATACCTACATCGGACCAAATTTCACGGAATACACACTTATACACATCAGCACAGCCAGTATAATTTTTTTCAACACAAGCTATCGGTTCAATAGGCCCATCGATAAACCTTACGATCTCTCCAAGTGTAATTTGGCCTGGAGCTTTTGCCAGTAGATAACCTCCAACCTTACCTCTCCTACTCTCCACATAACCACCATTTTTCAACTCCAGAAGCACCTGTTCCAAGAACTTAACCGGAGCATTAATACGCTTAGCAATATCATGAATAGTTGATAAACCATGCTCATAATGTATAGCTAAATCCAGTAGCGCTTTCAATGCATAATCACCTTTATATGTTATTCTCATTTTTTGCCCTCTTCTATACTATCTCTATAAACTTAGTAGAGTATAACCTAAAAATAATACTTGTCAAGCCTTTTTTTAAAAAAATGGGACCGTTTCTATTTTTTAGAAATAGTAGAAAAATAGAAACGGTCCCATTTTTTTAAATAGCGTCTAACTCCAGCAATTGTGTCCGGGTTTCCTGAAATCTATCTGGATCAACTACTCGATATATCTGTTGTGCTTTGCGCCAATATTCTCTGGCAAAGTTCTTCCTCCCTTGTTTCTTATATAATAGCCCAAGGTTATAATTAGCATTTGCCAAATCAAGGCGGCTATTAATCTCTTCTGATAATATGAGCGATTGTTTAAAATAGTTTTGCGCCGCAGCAAAATCATCAATTTCCAAATAAAGTTCTCCTATTATATTATAACCGCTAGCTAAATTAACTTTGTTATTTTGTTCTCGATCTAATTTTAATCCTCTAAAATAATAATCTAGCGCTTTCTGATACTCATGCTCGTAAAAATAGATCTCCCCCAAATTAAAATAACAATCGCTTAATTCATTATTAAGTTTTAACCGTTGGAAAATCTTAAGGCTTCTAATGTAAAAGTCTTTTGCTGCTGGGTAATCATCTTTATTAGCGAAAACTAAACCGATATCAAAATAATCGCTTGCTAAATTCTTAGCATTTTCCGTATTATTAGGGCTCTCCAGGTTAATTGAAGCACTTTTGGTCAAAAGATCCAAAGCTTGCTCATAATTTTTCTTATCGATATGCCAAACAGCTAACTTCCTTAGTGCCACCGCTTCATTTTGCTTATCTTTTAATTGACGGCTTAAGCTTATCGACTTTTCGTATAATTCTTTTGCCTTAGAATATTGCCCATCCAATTGATAAAACCAACCCAGTTTGATATAAGCCTGAACAAGGTGGATTTTATTATTAGCTTTCTCACTTTTAAGCATATAATCAGAATAGTATTTTAGCGCTTTATCTCTATAACCAAGACGCTGGTAAGCATTGGCAACTACAGGATAAACCGCAAGGAAATCTTGATCTTTATTAATTAGCTGCTCCCCTAGTGAAATCGCTTCCTGATTATTTCCTCTGCGGTACTGAACCTCCGAGTTAAGAAATAAATATATTTTTCGTGGATTAATCCTAGGCAACCAAAACACCAGAAGGATGCTCATACAGACCAGAAAAATAAACAAACTAGCCCTAATTATAAGTTTCTTATAGAAAACTCCTGCTTTGCGTTTAGCTTCTCTATGCCGTGGGATTTTAAAAAAGATAAATCCAGGATCACCATAGAGTAAATAATTTACCCAATGTAAACTATTCAAACCGTATTCCTTTACTAGCTTTAATTTAGACAAACGTAAAGATTCCCCTACACTTATTCCCGTAATAAGCTTTGAATAAAATTCCCGTGCAAATACAAGGCTAGCATTATCTTCAATTTTACGGATAGATCCAATATAATGCCTGACTCCGGCAAATAAAAAAGCGCTGGACATACCGTAGCTGGCTCTTTGATAGTCGGAATCTATCAAAACTGGCTTGACTTGCGCGCTATGGCAGGCATTGGAGAAGACTAAAGCCGGCAAACTACAACTCTGCCCCATCTTAAGAATATCCTCAACTTTAAAGATCCCGTCGCTTAAAACCCATCCGCTCTCTTTATCCTCTTTTCTATCAAATTCACAGTGGCCGGCAAAATGCACGATATCATAGTCACAAAGATTCTTCTTCACATAGTTTTTATCAATATTAGTAGATTTAAAATCAACATGAACTCTTTTAGTTTTATGGCCGAATTGATTTTTGATATTTAAACCCTCAGCATAAGCGGATTTTAAGTCATTATTGGGATTAACCAAAATTAACATCCTTAAGCTAGCTGGTAGATCGCGATACTGCAGTAAGGTAGAATCACCCTTACTACGCACTAATCGTCCAAGGCTAAATTTCAGGCATAAAAAATCAACACCATCAAAAATCAATTCCCATGGTATAAAAATAAGTTCATCATCCAAACAAAGAGTTAATACACAAGGAGGGTTATTTTTAAGTTTTTCCTTAATTGAACGGCTAAGCAGATGATCCCAAAACAAACGGCCAATCTTTTGCAGGCTTTTTAACTGGTCAATCTTAGAAGGTTCATCTTTGGGAAGGCGGTTCAAAATACCAACCATATCCATGCTTAATGACTTCAATTCAACAAAAGAAACTCCTACCTGAGTATAATGGCGCAAGGTAGGAGCAGTTTGGCTCTGGTCAAACAAGCCCATCTTAAGCGAATCATCCTGCTTAAAGACTTCTAAAATTAGATTTTCCGCATGAGGCATAAAATTAGGTTTTTACTTTTAAATCAATTACAGCTTCTCTCTGATCCTGGCGGCTAACTTCTACCATATAGTTACCTGGTAGAATATTTTCAAAAAAACTGCTTCCGGCTGAATCAGTTA
Source organism: Candidatus Omnitrophota bacterium (assembly GCA_028712255.1). Classification (NCBI taxonomy): domain Bacteria; kingdom Pseudomonadati; phylum Candidatus Omnitrophota; species Candidatus Omnitrophota bacterium. The sequence goes on along the minus strand of JAQTQJ010000006.1, from coordinate 2,250 downwards.
TGTATGATTCCAATTCAATTCCATCTCTTATAAGAGTAACCCGTAAATCCTTTTGTATTTTTTGGCTCTGCTTATCCTTAACACTTATTGTGAGATTAAAACTCTTGTTACCCTTATTTTGAATCTTAGCCAATATTCTGACTCGTTGCAAATCCTTTAAAATGCTCACTTCTTCTTTGAATTCATCAATCTTCCTACTTCTCAGAACCGGAGCAGGAACTAACTCCTGGCCAACCAGCACATCCCCAGTAGTTTGAATAATCTCCATAGCTTTTTCCTTAAGTTTAATAAATATCTCTATTAAATTTCCACCAGCTTCCTCTCCAAAGAGTTTTTCAACATCCTCTAACAGTTGGGTAGGAACAGCCAGGCTTAGATGCGGTTTTATCTTAAGCTGAGTACTTAAATATTCGGCGCAGATATCACAACTAAGCAAGTGTTTTTGAATAATATCCTTATCTTGCCCCTGGAGCTTGCCTTCAAGAAAACAAGCCAAATCTTCTTCAGTCGGATGATCTTCTCCCTTAAAACTGAGGCTCTTTTTACGCTCCCGGTAAATAATTTTTGTTATTTTTTCTAAGTAATTAACCATTTCTCTTCTCCTACCTCAATAGACGAATTATTTCAATAAATCTAACCTAAAAAGCCTTTGTTTTTAAAACAATCCTGTAGTTTCCGGAATATCCTGCTCTTGCGCATATCCACAGCCCCGCGATTAATTTTAAGACAATCCTTTATCTCTTCCAAGCTCAACTCCTGATTCAGAAGTAATTCAAGAAAAAACTGTTCATCAGGCTCAAGTAAACCAATACACTCCTGCAAAGTCTTACGCCTATCCTTATCATTCAAGAATTCAACAGCATCGGCTGAAAGATCCTCTACGGTATCGCCTAAACTAAAACCATCCTCATTCTGGGCGTCAAGAGAAACTGTGGATTTAAACTTTCGCAGATAATCAATGGTAAAGTTAATAGTAACTTGCCTGAGCCAACTAGCTAGGGAACAACCATTTTTTGCCTTATAAGTAGCCAATTTCTTACAGTTATCCTTAATCAAAACATGAAATATCTCCTGAAAGATATCTTCAACCTGTTCAGCTGAAACACTTCTACCCTTAACGGATAAAACACTATAAATATAGTTATAAATTAGGTGAGAATAATGAGAAATGAACTCAGACCAGGATTGTTTGCTACCTTTAATACAGCCTTGGACAAACTTCAAGTCATCCATGGCTATAATTATAGCATTAAAAACATCCTGACAACAAAAAAATAACAAAAAAAGACCCTGTTTCCCGATTATCCAGGAAGCAGAGTCTTATAAGTAAACTACTTAAAAATCAAGGGGACGGTTATCTTTTTCTAATCTTCGCAAAAATAGAACCGTCCCCTTGATTTTATTTAAATAATGTATTTTTAATGATAAAGGAGGCAAAAACAATAGAAACCATGGACATAAGCTTTATTAATATATTCAAACTTGGGCCAGAGGTATCTTTAAAAGGATCCCCCACTGTATCACCGACTACAGTGGCTTTATGCGCCAATGACCCCTTACCGCCATGGTGCCCCTCTTCCACAAACTTCTTGGCATTATCCCATGCGCCACCGGAATTGGCCATCATAACCGCCAAAACAAATCCGGTAACCGTTGCCCCTACCAAAAGCCCAGCAACTGCATCAATTCCTACCAACAACCCTACGCCTATGGGAGCTGCGATTGCTAAAAGTGAAGGGGCAATCATCTCTTTCTGCGCTGCCGCAGTAGCAATACTTACACAACGCGCATAATCAGGTTTAGCCTTACCTTCCATTAAACCAATAATCTCTTTAAACTGTCTACGTACTTCTACGACAATTTTACCTGCTGCTCTTCCTACCGCTCGCATAGTCATAGAGCAGAATAAAAATGGCAGCATTCCACCTAAAAATAAACCTATCAATACCGTAGGATTCATCATATTAGAATTAATATCTCTACCAAAAAACAAGACCTGATCTTTATACGCAGCAATTAAGGCTAACGCTGTTAAAGCTGCTGAACCAATAGCAAAGCCTTTACCGGTTGCTGCAGTAGTATTACCTAAGGCATCCAAAGCATCAGTTCTTTTTCTAACTTCAGGCGGTAGCTTCGACATCTCCGCGTTTCCACCGGCATTATCTGCAACCGGGCCATAGGCGTCAGTAGCCAAAGTTATACCTAAAGTAGAAAGCATACCTACTGCTGAAATTGCTATACCATAAAGGC